>JBJTSL010000177.1:0-2952 GCA_046076625.1 Allobrachymonas sp. | reverse complement strand
CTCTGGCCCACTCTGTGGCTTCCGTTTCAGGCATGGTACCGCCGGAAGCGTCATGGGTGAAGATGTTGCAGATGTGTTGGGCGCCGAGTCCTTCAAGGCGCTCATCAAAGCGTTTGCCGCCGCCAGCGAAGGTATTGGGGTAGCTGCCAAAATCGCCCAAGGCAATCACGCCGTAGCGCACGTGCGAGAGGTCGCGTGGGTCGCTGTCGAGGCTGGCATAAAAGGCTTGGCCGTTGTCGGGTACATCGCCTGCGCCATAGGTGCTGGAGCAAATCAAATACAGGCAGTCGCGCTCTTCAAATGCATCGCTGCGCAGGTTGTCCATCATGCTGATATCGATCTCGCCGATTAAATCGCTGCAATCCATTTGGATGGCCTGGGCCACATACTCAGCAGTGCCGGTCATGGTGGCGATGTAGATTTTGAGTTTGTCCATGTTCGAAGGATGTGCCGAAAAAAATGCGGCAACCTAGACGAGATTTTGCATCACGCGGCGGTAGATGTTTTTCAGAGGCTCGATGTCTGCCAGTGAAACATGCTCGTTGATTTTGTGAATGGTGGCGTTGGGCGGACCCAGCTCAATCACTTGCGGGCAAATCTTGGCAATGAAGCGGCCATCGCTGGTGCCACCGGTGGTGGAGAGCTCTGTGGAGATGCCAGTTTCATCGGCAATCGCTTGGCGCACGGCGGCAATCAAGCTCCCTTTGCCTTCTTTCACTGGCGTGAGGAAGGGCAGGCCGCCAATTGTCCAAGCGAGGTCGTAGTCGACGGCTTGCAAGCCATGGGCATGCAGGGTGTCGATGAAGCGCAGCTGCAAACTCTCGGGCGTGGATTCGGTGCAAAAGCGAAAATTGAAATCCACCACCAAGCTGCCGGGAATGACATTGCTTGCCCCCGTGCCTGCGTGAATGTTGCTGATTTGCCAGCTGGTGGGCTGGAAGTAGGCGTTGCCTTTGTCCCATTCGATGGCCGTGAGCGCGGCTAGGGCAGGGGCGGCCAGATGAATCGGATTGCGTGCGAGCTGCGGGTAGGCGATGTGGCCTTGAATGCCCTTAATGGTGAGCTTGCCGCTCATGGTGCCGCGCCGGCCGTTTTTCACCATGTCGCCGGTTTGCTTCACGCTGGTGGGCTCGCCCACGATGCAGGCATCCAGCTTTTCACCGCGAGCGGTCAGCCATTCGCAGACCTTCACCGTACCGTCCACCGCAGGGCCTTCTTCGTCACTCGTGAGCAAAAAGGCGATATTGAGTGGCGCGCTGGGCTGAGCTGCCAAGAATTCTTCGCAGGCCACCACCATCGCTGCCAGCGAGGTCTTCATGTCGCTTGCGCCGCGGCCAAAGAGCTTGCCGTCCCGATGCGTGGGAACAAAGGGTGGGCTGCTCCATTGATCCAGCGGGCCAGTGGGCACGACATCAGTGTGGCCTGCAAAGACAAGGGTGAAATCTGATGCGGTTTTGCGCTTGGCCCAGAGGTTACGCACGCGCAAGCTGCCCAGCCCGCTGTCTATAAAGTGGCAGTCAAAACCCAGCGGCTTCAAGCGCGCCGCGATAATGTCCATGCAGCCCGCATCCTGCGGGGTTGTGCTGTCTAGCGAGATCAGTTGTTCGGCGAGGCGTAGCGTGGCGAGGGGATCAGAAGCGGTCATGCCTCAAGTGTAGTGCGTCATGGGCTTATTGGGCGGGGTGCACCAGCTGCACATCTCCCACATACCCGTAACTGCTGCCTTGGGTGTTGTCGGCATCCGCTCCTATCGTGATAGCAGTGAGCGCAGGAACTGTGCCGGCTTCATGTCCAAAAGCCTTCAAGAAATCGGTGTAGATATTGCGTTCTTTGCTCTGCCAGGCCTTCAGGGGCGTGGATTCATTGGCGAGCACCACGAAGCGCACGCGAGCGGTGAACAGGCTGGCTTGCTCGTAGCCAATGGCTTCTTTGCTGCCCCAGATATAGCAAAGTGTGGCTGTGGGAATTTTCTCCCTGCTTAAAAATTGCGCGAATTTGAACAGGGTGCGCTCACCGCTTGGAATGCTCTCAGCGGGCATGTCGAAGCTCAGGCAGACTTTGAGTGGACTGTCCTCTGTGGCTTTGGCATGGATATCAGCTTTGGGCAAAGGCTGCACCAACTGCCAACGCCAGCGCAGCAGGCTGCCCGGTTTGACCACTTCTTTGACCGGATGCACCAGTGTGCCCCAAGATCTGTCTGCGCGCACACGCACAACATGTATGCCATCCACATCCACCAATTCAAACTGGGAGACTGGTTTGTTGTATCGTTCTGGTAAACCTACCACATGCCACGGTGCTGGGGGCTGGTTGCCGCTGATGCTTGAAAAGGCGGCGATTGTCGCCGCGGAGCTCATCGCGCTGCAAAATATCAAGAGCGAAGGCAACAAGGTTTTGATCATTTATCGGCCAAGGTCGTTCAAACTCCAATCGTAATCGAGATGGCTGATTGAAACGGTTTTGGCCTTGATCTGGTTACGCGCTGTTTCATCAGATGTAAGGAGGTCGGCATACTTTGCAAACACGTCTTCCAATTTTGTAAAGCCTTTTTGGCCTTTTTCAAAATCTTCTTTGAACCATTTGAAGATATTGGAGACTTGCAGCTTGCCGCCCTGACGCCCGGTGTCAGCTCCCGGCTCGTATCGGTTGCGCGAGCGGTCGCCCAAGAAGCGACGCATGCCATCTTCAAGCATGGCATCCATCTTGGTCGCGGTAAAGGCTTCTGGAAAGAGGGCAGGGCAACCGATGCTGGCGCAGTTCACGGCCACATGCACGCGCGGCTCAGCGTATTTCGGGCGCAGTTGTTCATGCTCGACCCAATCCAAATGGCGCTTGGCACCAAGCAGCGTGAAAAACTCGTTTTTCCACGTGCCACGATTGAAGCTGCCGAGCTCTTTGATGGACTTGAGGTCTGGGTATTTGCTGAGAATGATCTCAACGGTAAAGGCGTTG
>JBJTSL010000176.1:0-3166 GCA_046076625.1 Allobrachymonas sp. | reverse complement strand
CCCAAAAACCTCACAACTTCCAGCCAGCTACCGCAACCCTGCACCTGCGCCCTTAGTCGCTCGCGCTGCACCCGCGCCAGCCCCCGCGCCTGCCGCCGCAGCACCAGCACCTGCGCCAGCGTCGGAGCCTGTCGTCAATCCCAGTAATCCATCTGGCATTCGGTTTTAACACGGCCCCTGTGCATGCTGCTGAAATCATAGCAATCTAAGCAGGAACAATGCCGGGGAATGGCTGAAAATGCTCAAAAACTGAGCGTTTTCACGCCCTGCGCTGTGCCCAATAAGCACACCTGCGCTTTTTGGTGAGCAAACACGCCAACCGTGATCACGCCGGGCCACTGGCTGACTTCACTTTCAAAGGCCAAAGGTTGGGTGATTTGCATGCCTGTCACGTCCAAGATATGCTGGCCGTTGTCTGTGATCAGTGGCTGGCCGTCTTTCATGCGCAGCTTGGCCGTGCCGCCATGCTTGACGAACTTGGCTGCGATGGAGGCTGCTGCCATCGGGATCACCTCCACCGGCAGGGGAAATGCGCCCAGCGTTTGCACCAGCTTGCTTTCATCGGCGATACAGACGAATTTTTTGGACAGGGCGGCTACGATCTTCTCTCGCGTGAGCGCTGCGCCGCCACCTTTGACCATATAGCCTGCGTGATCGATTTCGTCAGCGCCATCGATGTAAACCGATAGTTCGCTCAACTCATTGGCATCAAAAACAGGAATTCCAAGAGCTTTGAGTCGCTCGGTGGAGGCCACCGAGGAGCTGACCGCGCCCTTGATCTCCGATTTGATCACCGCCAACGCGTCAATGAACTTGTTGACCGTGGAGCCCGTGCCCACGCCTACAATTTCACCTTTGACCACATATTTCACAGCGGCTTGGCCTACCAATGTTTTGAGTTCGTCTTGATTCATGGCCGCAATTATCCACGCTCGTTTTCATGTCTCTGATTCCTTACCCCCTTGCTCGCCCGTTTTTATTTAGCCTCGATCCAGAAGCCGCGCATGATTTGACGATCCACTCATTGGCCGCCACGCAATGCACGCCTTTAAAAATGGCTTATGCGCAAACAAGAGTCAGCGACCCGGTGACGATTGCGGGCTTGCAGTTTCCCAACCGCGTCGGTCTGGCCGCCGGGCTGGACAAAAACGCCCGCTGCATCGACGCTTGGAATGCGATGGGTTTTGGTTTTGTGGAAGTGGGCACGGTGACGCCACTTGGCCAAAGTGGCAACCCCAAGCCCCGCATATTTCGCATCCCTGGGAAAAAGGCGCTGATCAACCGCTTGGGTTTCAACAACGAAGGTTTGGAAGCCTTTGTCAAGAACGTCAAACACTCTCAATTTCATAGCACTCTACGCAGGAATCATGCCGGCGAAGTGCCAAAAACCCTTGAAAATCGCATGATTCTGGGGCTCAATATCGGTAAAAACGCCGCCACGCCGATTGAGCGTGCCGTGGATGACTATTTGGTTTGCTTGGCTGGCGTGTATCCGTATGCCGACTACATCACGGTCAACATCTCTTCACCCAACACCAAGAATCTGCGTGCCTTGCAAAGCGATGAGGCGCTGGATGGCTTGCTCGCAGCGATTGCCAACCGCCGCGCTGAGTTGGCCCAAGAACATGGCGTCGAAAAACCCATCTTCCTCAAAATTGCCCCCGATCTCGATGAAACCCAAATCAAAGTCATCGCGCTGACCTTGCAGAAACACAAGATCGACGGCGTGATTGCCACCAACACCACGCTCGCCCGCGATGCGGTGCAAGGCTTGAAGCATGCGCAAGAAGCTGGCGGCCTGTCGGGAGCCCCCGTGCTGAAAGCCAGCAATGCGGTGATCGCTCAACTGCGCACAGCACTGGGAAAAAACTACCCCATCATCGGCGTGGGCGGTGTGCTCTCGGGCGAAGATGCGAAAAGCAAAATCAAAGCTGGCGCAGACTTGGTGCAAATCTACACCGGCATGATCTACAAAGGGCCGGCTTTGGTGAGCGAAGTGGCCAAGGCTTTAGCGAAGTAAGCAACAAGCATGACACGAACTGTTCCCATCCGTTCAGTTGATGTGGACCGCCCCGAGACATGGACGCGCTATCGCGCAGGTCTTTGCGACAGTTGCAACGCCAATTGCTGCACCATGCCCTTGGAGGTCACGCTGGCTGAGCTTGTACGGCTTGGGTGGGTCGATGCTTTTGAGGCCGACAACGAGAGCACCAGCCGCATCGCCAAGCGCCTGCATAAAGCCAAGCAGATTGACCATTTCAACCACAAGCAAAGCCTGTTCACCCTTGCGCGGCGCGCCAGCGGCGATTGCATCAATCTCGATGCCGATTCGCGCCGCTGCACGGTTTATGAGCGCCGCCCCGATATTTGCCGCCTGCACCCGCAAACGCGCAGTCCGAGAATGGGCTACTGCGCGTATGGCGCACGCGCCTGAAGCTTCAATTCTGCCGCCAAGGCAACCCATGAAAACGCCAGCCGCCGATGCGGCCACGGTGGGCGCTGGTATCGGGGTCGCCTTCAAAGCCTTCCAAGATGTTGTAGGCCTCGTAGCCCAAAGCTTGCGCGCGTTGCGCTGCGGGTACGGAGCGCAGGCCGGAGCGGCACAGCAGCAGAACTTTGCTGCCAGCGGGGGCTTGGCCTAGCGCGGCTTGGAGCTGTCCATCAAACTCGGGGTTGACAGCCATGCCGGGCCAAATTTTGAACTCCACCGCTGGCGCATTCGGGATGAAACCCACCCAAGCGCGCTCGGCGTTGGAGCGGATGTCCACGAGATATGCTTGGCCGCTTTGCCACCACTGGTAGGCCAACTGCGGCGAGATATCGCCCGAGTAGCCCGCTTGCTTGGGCGCTTGCGGCGTGGTGAGAGCGGCGTGCTGTTCGCTTGCATCGTGGCGTGTACCCAAGCTCAGGTTGGCGGGCACGGCTTCGTCGATGCGCTTGGGGCGGGGAAGGTTCAGACTGTCCATCAAGGCGATGAATTCGGCCTCGCTGCGCAGGCGGCCCTCGATGTTTAAGCGAGCATTGCTGCTGCGCTCTTGGCCAATGCTGGAATGCGTTTGACCTTTGTAATCATGGCCCGGCCAGACCGTGGTGTGATCAGGCAAGGTAAGAAGTACCTGCGTGAGGCTGCGGTACATCGCCGCAGCGCTGCCCGACTGGAAATCGG
>JBJTSL010000175.1:0-3425 GCA_046076625.1 Allobrachymonas sp. | reverse complement strand
CGCGCCCCCAAGTTTGCACAAAGCCGCCAATGAAAGCAAAGACGTAAATAATCACGGTGAACGCCAGCCACGGACACACAAAGCATTTCACCGTGCGGCGCACACCATCTGATAGGGGAATCGGCAAACCCGAGTCGCCCTTGCCTGTCACAGTCGTGTAGTTTTGCTTGCCCAACAGCCCTCGCTGAATCGCAAACACAGCCAACGCAAACAGCGTCAGGATCCAAGCCAGCGATGCGGCTTTGCCTTGATCGTATTGCGCGCCAACGATAGCGAAGAAAATATCGGTAGAGAGCACGGAATACGAGCCACCGACGACGATGGGGTTGCCAAAATCTGCAATGCTTTCAATGAAACCCACGAGGAAGGCATTGGCCAAACCGGGCTTGAGCAAAGGCAAGGTGATGGTGAAAAATGTTTTGCTGCGATCCGCGCGAAGCGTTTGCGCGGCCTCTTCCAGCGATGGCGCAACGCCTTGCACCACGCCGCGCATGATCATGAAGGCGATTGGAGTAAATGCAAACGTCTGCGCGAGCCATATGCCAAACAGTCCATAAAACCAACGTGTGGGTGGAATGCCGAAAGCCCATTCCAAGAATTGATTCGCCAAGCCCGCGCGGCCAAACAACAAAATCAGGCCGAGCCCCACCACAAAAGGCGGCGTGATGATCGGCAGCATCGCGAGGACGCGCAACGGCGTTTGCAGCTTCGGGCCGGCAGCGCGCTCGGCCATCAGCGCCATCATCGTGCCGAGGATGGTGGTACTTGTCGCCGTGAGTAGCGCGAGAAACAGCGTATTCCACGCCACGCCACAACTCACGTTGCCCGACAAGCAACCCAAACCCCAAGTCCGGTCATTGCCCAAGCGCGAGAAAAACGCACTCACCGACAGTACCCCCTCTTCGGTGACGAAGGCGGCCTGAAGCGTCTTGGAGACCGGGTATGCGATGAAGACAACGAGTAGAGCAGCGCAACACAATACGCTGGCCGCCACAAATAAATCCCCGCGAAACATCCCTCGCCGCGCGATGCCGAACGCAAACAGCACCACCAGCGCCACGAGAGCCACGAACGCTCCGATACCCATGCCGAGCTGATTGATCGCTAGCTCTCCAAAGCTGCTATTCATCCAATCAAAGCGCCAGCCCTTGGAGCCAATCAGGAAGCCCGCACCAACCACGCCCAGCGACCCCGCCCCCGCGCTGGCGATTAGCACTGCGCCTTGGTTTCGGCCCGGCCGCATGAAATAAGTGGCGCCCGCCGCGATCAAGCCCAACGCCCCGATCATCAGCCACACGCGGCTATGCGAGGTAGCTTGAAGCAAGCCACTGGCGGTATCGCTGGCGGCAAAGATTTGATGCCAGGTAGCGTACCACGGGGCATCGGCGTAGGCATACCAAGGCAGCAGCACATACGCGAGCAGCCCCAGCGCCACCCAAATGAGGATGGCTCGATTGGGATATTTATTCATATTGTCTTGGCCAGCCGATGCTGGCGGTCATTCGAATCAGCGAAGCCGATCAACGCGGCAGAGAGTTCACTTCTTTTTCCCAGCGCGCAATCAAGCGGCGGCGCTCTGCGGCAGAGCCGTATTTGGCGTAGTCGTAGTTGATCAGCTTGATTTTCTTGAAATCAGGGATGCGTGAATCATTCTTGGCTGATTTGTTGGAAGGCAATTGGAATTGGCGCGCAGCCACCGCCATTTCTTGTGCAGCGGGGGTCAATGCCCACTCATAGAACTTCTTCGCAGCGTCGAGATTGCGCGTGCCCTTGATGATGCTCATCGAGCCGATTTCAGCGCCTGTGCCGTCGGCGGGAGTGATTGTGTCCAGCGGAAAGCCCGACATTTTTTCGCCCACGCTGTCGTGCACGAAGCTGATCGACACAGACGTTTCGCCACGCGCGGTCGCCTTGATCGGCGCTGTGCCGCTACGGGTGTATTGGCTGATGTTTTTATGTAGCCCTTTCATGTATTCGAGGGCTTTGTCTTCGCCCATCAATTGCACGAGCGTTGCAACCATGGTGTAAGCAGTGCCGCTCGAAGCAGGGTTGGCCACCTGCACGTCGCCTTTGAGCGCGGGGTTGAGTAAGTCAGCCCATGTTTTCGGCACTTGCAAATTCTTTTTCTTCAGTAACTCTGTGTTGTAGCCAAAGCCCAGCGGCCCATTCATGAAAGCTCCAACAAGTAAAGGAATTAAATTACGATTAATATGACTTTAACGAAATTGTCACATTGATTCCAGCAGGGGAAGTACTTAGAGATTTTTGTAAATTCGCCTTGATACCCGATGCGCACATCGCAAGCATTTGCCCGGGTTACGAAACTAAGTTACATTATGGTAACTAAATAACAATTCTCCCCTGACTGCACATCATGGCTTTCAATCTGATTCTCTTCGGCGGCACCGGCGATTTAGCTTGGCGCAAACTCATGCCAGCCTTGTTTCAAGCCTTCCGGCATGGCACCTTGCCACAAGACGGACGCATTATCGGCGTGGCGCGCGATGAGATGAGTGACGAGAAATACCGTGAACTGATTCGCATGCGTTTCGACCAAGTGGAATTGGCCAAACGACCCAGCCAAGAGGAGTTCGAGCGCTTTGCCAGTTTATTGCACTACCAGCGCATGGATTTGAGCAAAAGCGAGAGTTATGCCAAGCTCAAAGAGCGTCTCGATGAGCGACCGGCTGAGACGACGGTGATGTATCTGGCCGTGTCACCGCATCTGTTCACCAATGTGGCCGAGCAACTCGGCGCAGCAGGCTTGAACACCACGAGCACCCGCCTGGTGCTGGAAAAGCCGCTGGGTCATGATCTGGCCAGCAACCGCGCGATCAACCAAACCGTGCTCAAGTTCTTCAGTGAGAAGCAGGTTTTCCGCATTGACCATTATTTGGGCAAGCCCAGCGTGCAAAACCTCATGGCACTGCGCTTTGCGAATGCCTTGTTTGAGCCGGTGTGGCGGCGCGAGCATATTGCGAATATTCAAATCACCATGGCGGAAGACCTCGGTGTGGAAAAGCGCGGCGGCTATTACGATGGTATTGGCGCGCTGCGCGATATGGTGCAAAACCATGCTTTGCAACTGCTCTGTGCTATTGCCATGGAGCCGCCCATCAACTCGCATGCTGACGCGATTCGCGATGAAAAACTCAAAGTGTTGCGCTCGCTCAAGCGCTGGGATGCGCACACACTTTCACAGCATGTGGTGCGTGGGCAGTACGCGGAAGGCAATTTGAACGGCGGCAAAGTTCCTGCTTACATCCAAGAGACTGGCGTGAATCCGAGTAGCCAAACCGAGACCTTTGTGGCGCTGCGTGCGGAGATCGCCAACTGGCGCTGGGCGGGCGTACCGTTTTACATTCGCACGGGCAAACGCATGGCCGGGCGCGAGGCGCATATCGTGGTGAATTTCCATGCCACAC
>JBJTSL010000174.1:0-2819 GCA_046076625.1 Allobrachymonas sp. | reverse complement strand
TTGAGCTTGCGATTCCAAGGCGCTTGAAACTCGCTGTGATTGCGAAAGACAAGCATCATTTGGCGCATGTAGTCATGCGGCGCATCTTCGGGCAAACGAAACGTGAGCAAGCCGCCTACATGGTTGGGCGTGGCGCGGCTTTCAGTAAAAAGCCAAGAAGTATCAAGGGGGTTCAAACGGGTAGACATCCCTTGAGCGTACACGCTCTGCAGGGCTTTGGCTATTGGGCGAGACACGCAAACGCATGGGTAAGAGCGCCTTGCGTAAGATCTGTGCCTTGAATACGACAAGTTGCATCATGAACATTTTTAGGAAGCGCCATGCCCCAAGCCCTGATCCCTCGCCATCCCGTTCCCGCACTCAATGTGCCCTTGGTGGGCGGCGGACGGTTCGTTTTGGGCGCTGCGGCTGGCGAGAAATTTGACTTGATCGTGTTTTATCGCGGCCTGCATTGCCCACTCTGCGCGAAATATTTGCTCGAATTGGAGCGCTTGGTCGGCGATTTTGCTGCGCGTGGCGTGAAGGTGTTGGCCGTCAGCAGCGACAACGAAGAGCGCGGCCGCGACATGGCTGAGAAGGTGCAGGCCAAGGGATTGACTTTCGCCTATGGCCTGAGCCTCAAGTCTGCTCGCCAATGGGGCTTGTACATCAGCACCTCGCGCGGCAAAACCTCGATTGGCATTGAAGAGCCTGCTTTGTTTTCTGAGCCCGGCGTTTTCATCGTGCGGCCTGATGGCACGCTGTATTACGGCGCGGTGCAAACCATGCCCTTTGCCCGCCCCGGCTTCCAAGATTTGCTAGGTGCGATTGATTTCGCGATTTCCAAAGATTACCCCGCACGGGGCGAATACACCGAGGCGGTATGAAGCTGCGCATCGTATCTGCTTGGACTTGCGCCCTGTTGCTGGGCTTGGCGCTTGATCTGGCCATTAACGCGCCTTCTGTGGCACAGGTGAAGAAGCCTATGGCCGAGCAGCGCTTTCCTGATGTGATCGCCACCAAAGTGCGCTCAAGTGCGGCGGGCGTGTTTGATTTCGATGTCACACTCTCTTCGCCTTACGACACGGCGCAGCGCTATGCCGATGCCTTTCGAGTGACCACGCTGGACGGCAAAGTTCTGGGCGAGCGCATCCTCTGGCACGATCATCAAGAAGAGCAACCCTTCACGCGCGATTTGTATGGCCTTCGCATTCCCGCTGATGTGAAAAAAGTCATCATCCAAGGGCGCGATAAGAAGCATGGCTATGGCGGTAAGGCGATGGAAGTGAATCTGCCGGCGCGTTGAAGCTCAGCAGCCAGCAAGCTATAGGCTCTGCCTGCGAACCAGCTCCACAAACCTTGCCAACACCGGATCACGCCCGGCTTCTCGCCAAACCAAGCTGCTATGACACCACACCTGCGCCTTGCTGCGAGCGGGAATCTCGCGATACACCACGCCCTTGCGCTGAAACAGGCTCACTGTCTGAGGCACCCAAGCAATGCCTAGCCCCGCCGAGACGAGGTTCACAATGGTTTGCATCTGAATCGCCTCTTGCACCACCAGCATGCGCTCTCCATGCGTCGCATAAAGTTGCGCCAAAGCTTGATGGATCGACGGCAAAATCCGCTCGGGAAACAGCACCAGAGGCTCACGCAACAGCCGCTTGAGATCAAACTTTGCAGCGGCCAGCGCATGCTGCTCAGGCATTGCCACAATCATCGGCTCTGCCTCCAAACTCAGATGCGCCAAGCCGATGGAATCTAAGTTCCCTACCGAGCCTTCGGCATGCAGAATGAAGCCTGCATCCAACTGCCGCTGCTCAAACATTTGCAGCTGAACATCCCCCGTCGCCTCCACCAGCTCCAAGTCTATGCGCGGCTGGCGTTGCCGAAATGCCCTGACCCAGCCCGGCAAAGGTCCCAAGCCAAGTGGTGACACAAAGCCGATGCGCAGCCTGCCCACCTCACCAGAAGCAGCCGCTTGCGCTTGCTGGCTCATCTGCCGCGCTTGGCCGAGCAACTCTCGGGCGCTGGGCAGCAAGGCCGCGCCTGCCGCCGTCAAACTCACACTGCGCTTGGAGCGCTCAAACAGCTGTACGCCTATGCGTGCCTCCATTCCTGCAATCGCTTGCGTCAAGGGCGGCTGCGTCATATGCAATTGCGCGGCAGCGCGACCAAAATGCAAATGCTCGGCCACGGCCACAAATTGCTGCCACAGCCGCAGCTCAATCAGGCTCGATGCGGGTTCTGCAAATTGAGTTTCGGAAGGTTTTGCCATATGCCGTTTATATTAATTCAGTTTGAAAAATATATTAGATAAATTTTTAGACAAACTGCATACTCTCACCAGTTGTACCAGCGCTCAGCTTAAGCTGAGCATTCGTTTCGCTCTTTTCACGTCAAGACATTGCCATGGCACAAAAAATCATTCCCCTGCGTTCTGCCAACATCACCGAAGGCAAAAGCCGCGCGCCCAATCGCTCCATGTATTACGGCATGGGTTACAAAGAAACCGATTTCGGCAAACCGATGGTCGGCGTAGCCAATGGCCACAGCACGATCACGCCTTGCAACAGTGGCTTGCAAAAGCTCGCTGATGCGGCAATTGCTGGCATCATCGAGGCGGGCGGCAATGCACAGGTGTTTGGCACGCCCACCATTTCTGACGGCATGGCCATGGGCACCGAGGGCATGAAATTCAGCCTCGTCTCGCGCGAAGTCATTTCCGATTGCATCGAAACCTGCGTACAAGGCCAGTGGATGGACGGCGTCGTCGTCGTGGGCGGCTGCGATAAAAATATGCCCGGCGGCATGATGGCCATCGCGCGGACCAATGTGCC
>JBJTSL010000173.1:0-4725 GCA_046076625.1 Allobrachymonas sp. | reverse complement strand
GAAACACAAAACAAGCCACGAGCCCATCGACCCCACCTGTACCTGCTATGCCTGCAAAGGCAGCGCGGATGCGAATGGCAATACCAGCGGCGGCTTCTCTCGCGCCTATTTGCATCACCTCGACCGCTGCGGTGAAATGCTCGGCCCCATGCTGGCAACGATTCACAATTTGCATTACTACCTGAACCTCATGCGCGAGGTACGCGAAGCTTTAGAAGCGGGCACGTTCAGCGCCTTTAGAAAAAAATTCCGCGAAGATCGCGCGCGGGGTGTGTGAGTATTGCCCATCCGATTACTACTCATTCGATAGCACTTAACGCAGATTTAATGCCGGCGAACCGCCATTTTTCTTATCAATTCATGCAACTCATCCATCCCACACTGCGTCGATTCATCTGCATTGCCGCAGCGTTCAGTATCAGTGCCTGCGCCACCGATGTGAAGCTTAATTCACAGAATGGCAAGAGCAGCATCGCCATCCAAAACAAATCGCTTGATCCCAGCAATGGCGGCGAGTTGGTCACCCCCAAAGTCTTGCGAACGGGCGACATCATTCTCTCAGCCGCCAATGGCATCAACTCCGCAGGCATCCGCGTCATCACGCTCTCGCCGGTGAGCCACGCCGCGCTCTATGTGGACAACGGGCAGATCATTGAGGCCGTGGGCACAGGCGTGCGGCAGCGTAGCATTCAAGAGTTCATCACCGAGGAGGCAACCATCGTCGCCTTCCGTCACCCGAAGATGGATGGCATCGAAGCCGCCTTGGTTCAGAAGTTCGCCGAAAAGCATGTCGGCACCAAATACAACACCGCCGGTATCGTGCTGCAAGCACCCTTTACTTTGCAACGAAGATTCTGCGAGCTCCCCGTCATGCCTGCTCTCATCCGCGATGCCTGCATACGCGGCAGCGCAGCGATTGCGCTCGGCCCCGTGCCCAACGATCAATTCTTTTGCAGCCAATTCGTCTTGGAAGCCTACAAAGCCGCCGGCATCCCCCTGACCGATTCCGACCCCCGCTTAGTCACCCCCGGCGATTTACTCCACATGCGCCAAGGCGATGTGCCTTCGATCAAGATTCATCAGGCTTTGCACTGTGTGGGGCATTTGAAAGCACCGCCAGCTATTGCTGCTGCCAATCTTTGACGCATCGCTCATTGAAACAAGTTCGACTGGGAAGTCAATTCCGAGATCACAAGCGCTTGCACCTCATCCAGCACCGGGTTGGAAATTCGCTCTTTGCGCTGTACCCATGCAATGTGCGATGTCAAGCCTTGCGAAGAAAAAGGTAAGCGCACCAATTTTTGTTGCTCCAGCAAGCTCTGCGCCGGAGCCAAAACGCCGACGTACACCGCATCGCTAAGACACGCAGCTTGCAGCAGTTCGGGCAAATCCTCCGACTCTAAGGCCACACTGAAATCTGGGTGAGCCGCTTGTCCAAAGTGTTCCACAAGCTGACGGGCAAACAAATCGGCAACAGCCGTCGTCGCAATTGGGTATTTCAGCAGTTCGGGCAAATCGGCTTGTGAGTTTCGCGTAAGTGGATGATCTCGACGGCATAGCACGCCCAGCGGCATATCAACGACTTTTTTTACCACAAGATCACTGTCGGCCTGCGGAATGAATCGCAAATCAATCACTAGTGCATCAATGTCTCGGTTACGCAAGGCAAGCAACTGTGAAGGTCTCGGACCGCGAGTGATCCGAACGCGCATTCCCGTTGGATATTGCGCTGCAAAAATCAGCAACGGCTGCGAAAGCAAGGCGGACGGAGTCGGCCCAAGCCCCAAACGAACTTGGCCCGCATATCCACTCACATGATGAAGCGCCACTTGCTGCAATTCATCAGCTTGGGCAACCACCTCACGGGCATGCGCCAGCACCATGCGCCCAAGCATCGTGAGTTGGTTTCTCTGGCCTGCCCTCTCTACCAGCTCTCCACCCAAAGTTGTCTCCAAGACGGCGATGCTGCGGCTGAATGCAGCCTGCGAACGCCTTGCGCGATCTGCGGCATGCGTGAAGCTTCCACTTTCCGCTAAAGCGATGAAGTGGCGCAATTGAGCCAGAGTAGCAGCCATTCATCTAAAAAGTCGATTGAACCTTTGTTAATTATGCATTAGACAAGTTTGCAACATGCTTTTAACATCTGCCTATTCCAACTATGAGGAGCATCACATGCGTCAGAGTCGCTATCGTTTTATTCATTGGATTGCATTGACCACCACCGTGGCTGGCCTAGCGGCGTGCAACAGCATCCCGCAAAGCAACACAGCCCCCGCAGGAGACAGCGTTCGAATCGTTCGCACGGCCTTTGGTATTCCGCATGTGACGGCCTCCAATGTCGAGATGCTGGCCTACGGCGTTGCCTATGCCCATGCACAAGACAATGTTTGCATGAGCGCCGATGTGATGGCCACGGTTCGCGGCCAGAGGACACAGTACTTTGGCGCAACCAGCACGGGCGTGCTGGGCGTGCGTACCTTGCCCAATGCCGTGATTGATGCTTTCGTGAAATCCCATATGGACGACGCCAAGCTCAAAGCAATCTGGGATAAATCCAGCGATAACAACCGTGACATGGCGCGTGGCTATGTAGCAGGTTTCAATCGTTATCTGCAAGACAACGCGGGCAAACTGCCGGTGGAATGCAACGGCAAGCCTTGGGTTCAGCCCATGATGCTTTCGGATATTTATCGCTCCACGGAGGCCATACAGGTTCAAGCGGGCGCGGGCGCATTGGCAGATGCGATTGCTGCAGCAGCACCTCCCTCGCGTACGGCATCATACTTACCAACAACCCAAGCCGATCCAGAGCAATTTGCTATTGGCGCTCGTGAGCAGTTGCGCGAAGCGGGTGTGCTCGATTCGCCGCTGGGTTCCAATGCATGGGCTTTCGGCAAACAATCCACGGCCAATGGCCGAGGCATGCTGCTGGGCAATCCCCACTACCCATGGGTCGGCCCCAGCCGCTTCTATCAAATGCGTACGACCATCCCCGGTCAGTTGGATGTGATGGGCGCAGCACTGGGTTGGACGGCCGCTGTGCAAATTGGTTTCAACAAAGACATCGCATGGTCGCATACCGTCTCCACTGGCAAGCGCTTCACTTTGCACGAATTGAACTTGGCGGCCGGTAAACCAACCACCTACCTGATTGATGGTAAGGAAGAAGCCATGACGGCCAAGAAAGTCAATATCGGCGGGCGGGAGCAAACCATTTGGAGCAGCCGCTTTGGGCCTATCTTGGTGATGCCTCGCGCGGGCCTGAACTGGACGGCTGAACGAGCCTACGCTATCCAAGATGCCAACTCAGCGAGCGTCCGCTCGACCGACATGTACCTGCAAATTGCCAAGGCGAAAAGCGTGGGCGATATCCGAACTGCACTGAACGCCCTGGGCACGCCTTTTGTAAACACCATCGCCGTGGATCGCACGGGCGATGCAATGTATGCAGATGTGAGTGGTGTGCCCGATCTTGAGGCCGCCGATCTGCAGCGCTGTGCGCCGAGCCGCCCGGCCGCTGCACTTCTGGCGGCGGCCAACCTCGTGGTGTTGGATGGTTCTCGCAGTGAATGCAATTGGAAGCGGGACAGCGCTTCTCCCGTGCCCGGCCTGATTGCGCCCACCCGCATGCCTGTCGTGGTGCGACAAGATTGGCTGCACAACAGCAACGACAGTTTTTTCTATACCCATCCTGATCACAAATGGAGGCCGGTCTCCATCATGGTGGGCGATGATGTGGTGCGTCGTCACCGCACGCGCTCGGAGTTGATCGAGATTCCTGAGCTGCTGTCCAAAGGAAAGGTATCTCTCAGTGGTATTCAAACCCAATTGTTTGAAAATCGCAACCTCATGGCACGCATGGTCTTGCCCGATCTACTTGCCGCCTGCCCTACAGCCCCAAATGACGATGCGAAGCAGGGCTGCACCACACTCAAGATGTTCCACGACTCAGGAATGCGCAATGAAGTGGATGCCAAGGGAGCGCCACTCTTCCGGGAATTTTGGCGCTCAGCCTCCCAGATTCCTAACGTCTACCGAGAGCCTTATGACAAGGCTCGCCATATTGCAACGCCTGCTGGCTTACGCATGAGCGACACAGGTACTGCTTCTCGAGTTTGGGATGCTTTGTCTGGGGCTGTCAAGAAAATGCGTGATTCTGGCTTCGCAATCGATGCCCCGCTCGGGCAAGTCCAGCGCGTGGTGTTTTCCAACGACAACATTCCCCTGCATGGCGGCGATGACTCGGAAGGCGTGCTCAATAACGTCGGTGATCGCGCAAGGCCAGGTATCAGCAACGCCGGTATCCGAATCGACTACGGCACAAGCTACGTGCAAACCGTAACATTTGATGAGCGCGGTCCCGTCGCGCAAGCCTTACTGGTTTACGGGCAGAGCACCAATCCTAACTCACCCCATCAGACCGATCAATTGAGAATGTACGCTGAAAAGCGCTGGCCGCAACTGCCTTTCCATCCGGAGGATGTCGAACGCCAACGTCTCGGCGCACCGCTGGTTTTGACCAAATAGCCAAGTGAGGCAGATATCAGGTTGTGGTTTCAGCTGCTGTTTGACTCGCTATCACACCACATGCGTGGCAAAACTTCGCAAATGCACTCTTGCGAGTGTTGCAGGCATGGCAATGGTCATGCAAACCGATGCCGCAGTGGGGGCAGAAGTCTTGTCTTTCGTTTTTGAGATCGACAGGGCGCTCACAGCCAGGGCAAA
>JBJTSL010000172.1:0-10876 GCA_046076625.1 Allobrachymonas sp. | reverse complement strand
GCTGCTGCACCTGCTGCTGACGCCACCGCACCGGCAGCTGCGCCTGCTGCTCCTGCTGCGGCTCCCGCCGCTGCAACTGGCGAGAAGAAGTAATCTCGGCGCCTGCGCACAAAAAAGCCACCCTCGGGTGGCTTTTTTCTTATCACCACAGCCCCATCTGTTCGACATGCCCAAAGCTAAGCTCCAATCCGTCACTGTCGGTGGCAATGCCGATGAGATCGAAGCGCAGTTCTATGAAGCGCTGCGCGAAGGCGATATCGATAAGCTCATGCGTTGCTGGGCCGACGAAGACGAGATCAGTTGCGTGCACCCTGGCGGGCCGCGCGTGGTGGGCGCGGGCGCGATTCGTTCAGCCTTTGATGCGATGTTTTCCAACGGCACGATTCGCGCCACGCCGCTGCGCGTGCGAAAGATAGAGGCGCTGTCCAGTTGCGTACACAACGTGATTGAAAAAATCGAAGTGATGACGCAGGAAGGCCCGCGCGAGGCCTATGTGATTGCCACCAACGTCTATCATAAAACCGCGCAAGGCTGGCGCATGGTGGCGCACCATGCCAGCCCCGGTACGGCGCACGAGATGCAAGAACTGGCCGATGCGCCGATGGTGCTGCACTGAGCGCTATGGACTATCGCGCTCCGAGTTGGCTGCCCGGTGGCCACTTGCAAACCATCTGGCCGGCACTGTATTCGCGCCGTCATGAAGCCGCGCCGCCCTCTTTCCAGCGTGAGCGTTGGAGCAGCCCCGACGATGATTTTGTGGACGTGGACTTTGCCACGCATGCTGTGACACCTGATGCGCCCCAGCTCGTACTGTTCCACGGCTTGGAAGGCTCTTCACAAAGCCACTACGCGCTGGCGTTTGCTGATTGGGCACGGCAGCAAAGCATGCCCTATGCTGTACCGCATTTTCGCAGTTGCAGTGGCGAGCTCAACCGCCAGCCTCGCGCGTATCACTCGGGTGATTTTGAAGAGATTGATTGGATCTTGCGGCGCATGAAAGCGCGCCAACCGCAGCGAAGCTTGCTGGTGGTTGGCATCTCCCTCGGTGGCAATGCCTTGATGCGCTGGGCGCAGGAAATGGGGGCAAGTGCATCGCCGGTGGCTCGAGCCGTCGCGTCCGTGTGCTCGCCGCTGGATTTGGCGGCTTCCGGCCAGTGGATCGGACAAGGCTTTAACCGCCATACCTACACGCCTATGTTTCTGCGATCGATGAAGCCCAAAGCCATGCAGCGTCTCGCGCAGTTTCCCGGCTTGTTTGATGCCAAAGCATTGCAAGCCAGCCGCGATTTGTATGAATTCGACAATGTCTTCACCGCGCCCCTGCATGGCTTCAAAAACACCGAAGATTATTGGGCACGCGCTTCCGCCAAGCCACGCATGCCCGACATTCAAATCCCCGCACTCGCGCTCAATGCGAGAAACGATCCCTTCATGCCCGAGAGCAGCTTGCCTCAACCCGGCAAGGTAGGCAAACATGTGACGCTTTGGCAACCCAAGCACGGTGGCCATGTGGGCTTTCCCGGTGGCAAGTTCCCCGGCCATGTGCATGCGATGCCGCATGCAGTGGGAAATTGGTTGCTGCAACATGGATGACCTCGTTCTTCAAGCTATGGCCAAGTGGCCGAACGTGCCGGCCTGTACCGGCTGGCTGGGCTTGGATGCCCGAGGGCAGTGGTGGATGCGCGATGACCGTGCGCAAGCTTGCGGTGCGTTCTCCAGCGGGAATATTGGCGCAAAGGGCTCGATGCTCACGCACGAGAAGCTTATCGGCTTCATCTCACGCAATTACCTCTGTCAGGAGGAGGGAGCGTTCGCAGGTCAGTGGTATTTTCAAAACGGCCCACAGCGCGTGTATGTGGAGCTCGAAGCCACGCCTTGGGTCTGGCGTGTGAAAGACGACTTCAGCATTGAAGCGCACACTAGGCAAGCCTGCAAACCGCAACGCTGCGTGCTCGATGAGCATGGCGCGGTGTATTTGGAGACCGATCTAGGCTTTGGCCTCGTGCACTCGATGGATATGCTGCTGGCCGCCAATGCGCTGGAGCGCGGGCTGTGGGTGGCGATGGAGATGCCGCGTAGCGAGCTGCCCGAGCGCTTTGGCTATGTGCGCAGCCCGCAGAAAGCACAGAAAGCCGCCCTCTGAGTTTGCAGGCTCACTATAAACATAGTAGCATTGCGTGCATATTCTATGCCGGCGATCAGCTGATTTTGGTTCAAAAACACTCTAGAAACTAGCCTGCAAGCACCTTGGCAAACACATCTGCATCTACATTACCGCCACACAGCGTGGTGCCAATCATTTTGCCCCGCCATTGATCGTTCTGCTGCATCGCTGCAGCCAATGACGCAGCACCAGCACCTTCGGCCACATTGTGCGTGGCGGTGAAGAGCAGGCGCATTGCGACTTTGATTTCTTCATCCGTCACCGCAATCACATCATGCGCTTCTTGAACAATCACATCGAGAGCGGCTTGATCGGGCAAGCGGCAGGCCATACCATCGGCGATGATGGTGCTCACGGGTGACTCCAGCACCCTGCGCGCTTTGAAGGAGTCCAGATAGGCCGTCGCATGCGCGGAGACCACGCCAACGAGTTTCGTGTTCACGCCGGTATGCGCCCTCGCCGCAGCAGCTGCGCAAAAACCCGAGCCCATGCCAATCGGCACGTAAGTCACATCAGGCTGCACGGCTTCGAAGAACTCGATCCAATACGTCATCACGCCGAGCAGCAAGTCGCGGTGAAACGAAGGCACGAAATGCAGGCCGCGTTGTTCTGCGAGCATGGCCGCATACTCGCGCGACTGTTGAAATTCTGAGCCATGCTCAATCAGTTCCACACCCAGCGCACGCATCGCCGCATTCTTTTCCACCGAGTTGCCATGCGGCACCACAATGGTGGCTTTCACACCCGCCTTGCGCGCTGCAAACCCAATCGATTGCCCATGATTGCCACGTGTGGCGGAGACCACGCCTTCTAGCTGCGGCTCACGTTTGAGCAGCGCATCAAAGTAGGTGAGCCCTCCGCGCACTTTGAATGCCCCCACAGGCTGATGATTCTCATGCTTGACCCAGACCTTCGCGCCTAGCGCTGCGCTCAGTAGTGGCCATTCATATTGCGGCGTGGGGCGCAAGCTGGCATAAACACAATTTTGCGCGGCTTGAATTTCTTGGGGAGTCAGCATCATTTTCTTTCTGCAATGGCCAAGCGCAGCGCCAAACCTGCCAACACAGTGGCCATCATGTAACGCTGCACGCGCAGCCACACCGGACTGCGCTGAAAAACACCGCAATACCCGCTGCACCGGCCACGATCAAGCCATTGACGACGATGCTCAGCGAGATGTGCGTGATTGCCAATTGCACGCCCTGCTGCAACACACTGCCACGCTCGGGATGGAGGAACTGGCTGAAGATGGAGGTGAAGAAAACGATCTGTTTGGGGTTCAGCAGATTTGTGACCAAACCCATACGAAACAGTTTGGCATTTGAATCGTGTGGCAAATCTTGTGCTTCAAACACACCGCGCCCGCCGGGCTTCACCGCCTGCCACGCCAGCCAGAGCAGATAAGTAGCCCCGGCCCAGCGAATCACGTCATACAGCAAGGGCATGGTGGCCAGCAGCGCAGTCAGCCCGAGCGTGGCCGCCGTGATGTGCACCACATTGCCTGCCTGCACGCCCAGCACCGAAACCCAGCCCGCCATGCGCCCTTGACACAGCGCCCGCGAGACGCAATAGATCATGTTGGGCCCCGGCGTGAGCATGATGGCCAATGCAGCCAAGCAATAGAACAAGGGTTCGGCGAAGCTGAGGATCAGATGCCCTTCGATTCCAAGACAACGATGCCTTTGGGGGTTTGCAAAGTCGCCATCAGATTGGGGGCGCCTGCTTCGACATGGATGCCTTGCAAATCAATCGCCTCATAGGCTGCCTTCAGTTGAGGCGCTTGAGGATGGCGCATGCGCAAACTCAATAGCGATACGCCGCTATCGGCCATGGTGTGGGCGGGGTGTACGGCCACCGCAGGGTTATTGTTGACTGCACCCCACTCGATCAGAGTAGGTAAGCCGCCATGGAATAATCGCTGCCCATCCTCGCGTACAGTGATCCGCCACTCCAGCAGACCAGAAGGCGTCATGCGGCTGGCTTGCAACGCGGGGCCCCGGTCAATGCCCAGCTCTTTGAGCGCGATGCATGATGCGTTGACGTCTGGCGTGTTGGCCACGAAATGCACAAGATGTGGGCTGCTTTGGATGACTGCCTGCAAAGCATCGGAATCGAGGTCAAACCAACGCTTTTTTGAAGACTTTAAGGGTTCGGCCGGCGTATTTCCTGCGTTAATTGCTTCTGAATTGATAGCAATGATCTCGAAGTAGGCACGGGGATAGTTCACCGTCGCGATGCGAAACAAGCGGTTGTGCGTGCCAAACAGCGGATGCTCGCCGCCCGCGCCTGGCGTGATGCCCAGCGTGACTGCGCACCAGGCCACGCCTTCTGGCAGCGTGCGCGCAGCCACCACGAGATGATCGATCTGCGCCTTCATCACAGTGATATTTTTCCATCGAGGCAAGTGACGCTGGCACCGCCGATCCAAATGTCTGCGTTTTTTTTCTCGACATGCACGCGTCCTGCGCGACCCAGGGCTGTGCCTTGCGCGGCCACATAGTGGGCGGGAGCGAGGCCAGCGCCGATCAACCATTGCGCTATGCCTGCGTTAAGCGAGCCCGTTACGGGGTCTTCAGCCATACCGTTGTTGCCAGGGAAGAAAGCCCGAACTTCGAATTGCGTTTCATCATGCGCTGATTGCGCACCGACTACCCCCACTTTTCCTCTTGGCCCGACGACACCAATATCGAGCCCCGCCAAAATCGATGCATCTGGCTTCAAAGCCAGCACCTGCTCAGCCGAGCGCAGCATCACGCCACGCCATTTGGGCCCGTTGTCACACCACGCATGCGCGATGATGTCTTCACGCTTCACGCCCAGCCCACGAGCGATCAAAACCACATCGGTTTCATCCAATGCGCCGCTTTTGAGGAGCGGCGGGGCAGCAAAAGCCAAGCGCCCACTACTCGTATCGCGCTGGATCTTGACCAAACCAATACCGCATTCCTGCACGATGAATTTATCCTGCGGAGTGCCTCCATTTTCTAGCCAAGCATGACAAGTGCCCAATGTCGGATGCCCCGCAAAAGGCAGCTCGCGCCCCGGGCAGAAGATGCGCACCCGATAATCCGCTCCCGCTTGCGTCGGCGGCAACAAAAAGGTGCATTCACTCAAATTCGTCCAGTTGGTGAAATGCTGCATCTCTTGCGTCGTCAGCCCCAAGCCATCCAGCACCACAGCCAGCGGATTGCCGTAATAGGGGCGGGCGGTGAACACATCGACTTGTTTGAAAGGGCGTTGTTTCATGGTGAATATCAAATGACCTAGTTGATGGGCATGTCCAGCACACCTTGACTGGCTGGATGCGCGAGCAAAGGCGCATACCAGCGCTCAATCTCCGGGTACGCATCTGCCTCACCGCTGGCCGCTCTTACCGCCCACCAGCGATGCACTTCACACAAGATAGGAATATCGGCCATGGTGAGCGCCTCACCCGCCATGAAAGGCTGCTTGGCCAAATGCGCTTCCACGATGCCAAGCCAATGCTTCATCTTGCGCGTGTGCTCTTCAATCAAACCGTGATTGCGCTGCTCGGGCGCTACCCTGATCCATTGAACGAACGGCGGGCCACTGGCGCGATTGAGCTCGGATTGCTGCCAATCCATCCAACGCTCGGCATCGAAGCGCTGTCGTGCTTGTGTAGGATAAAGCGAACCAGAAGAATATTTTTCGCACAAATAGCGCACGATCACGTTGCTCTCCCAGAGCGTGAAATCTCCGTCTTGCAACACAGGGATCATCGCGTTGGGATTCATGCTTTGAAATTCGGGTGTATTGACCACACCAAACGACGCGCCAGCATCGATACGCTGAATCGGCAGCCCCAGACACTGCGCCGTCCACATCACCTTGCGCTCGTTGATGGAGCTGATCCTGCCCCAGAGTTTCAAGCTTGGGTTGTTCACAGATGCGCCTTCAAAACAGCCGCCAAAGCCGCGACACCCATGTTGATTTGCTCCACGCTGGCTGTGACAAAACTCAGGCGCAGGGTGTTGTGTTGTGGGTGATCAGCATAAAAGGCTGCACCAGGCACGAAGGCGACGTTGCGCTCCACCGCTTTGGGCAGCAGCTCAATGGCATTCATTGGTGCGGGTAATTTCAACCAGAGGAACATGCCGCCTGTGGGTGTGTTCCACGTGATGCCTGTGCCTTCCAACTCTCGCGCCAGTGCAGCGAGCATGGCTTCGCATTGCGACTTGTAGAGCGCGCGGATGGTGGGCACATGGCGATCGATGAAACCGTCTTTGAGCACTTCAGCCACCAATCGTTGGTTGAAGCTTGGCGTGTGCAAATCAGCCGCTTGCTTGGCTTGCAAGAGTTTGGGATACAAGGCTTTCGGTGCAACCAAGAAGCCGAGGCGCAGACCGGGCGCGAGCGTTTTGCTGAAACTGCCCATGTAAATGCCGCCTTCTGGGTTGCGCGCGGTCAGTGGAGCGGGTGGCGGCGTGTCAAACCACAAATCGCCAGAGGGGTTGTCTTCAATAATCGTCAAGCCTGCATCCCGCGCAGCTTGCGAGAGTGCGGCTCTGCGCGCTTCGCTCATGCTGCGGCCTGTGGGGTTTTGGTAGTTGGGCAAGACGTACAGAAAACGTGCACCGGCTGCTTTCGCTTTCAAATCCTCCACGAGTACGCCTTCATCATCGCTGGCCACGCTCACAAACTGCGGCTCCATTGGTGTGAATGCTTGCAGCGCGCCCAGATAAGTAGGCGTTTCCACCAACACGCGGGAATCTTGGTCGATCAAGACTTTGGCAATGAGATCAAGCGCTTGCTGCGAGCCTGTGGTGATCAGCACTTGCGCCGGGTCAATCACCCAAGGTACACCGGCTGCCGCGCTTTGCTTGGCTAACTCATTGGCCACAAACTCACGCAACGCGGGAAAACCTTCGCTGGCCGCATACTGCAAAGCCGCTTGCCCGTCTTTGGCAAGCACATCGGCACAGGCTTTGGCAAACGCTGCAATCGGAAAAGTCTTGGGCGACGGCAAACCACCTGCAAAGCTGATGATGCCGGGTTTTTCCGTCACCTTCAAAATCTCCCGGATGATTGAGGGATTCATTTTTTCAGCGCGTTGCGCCAGCGTCCAATGAGTCATCATTTACTCTCCACCTTGAGGGCCGTAAAACACAACCCAAGTCACAAAATTGTCACTGAATTTTTCAAACCGATGCGCCACGCCCGCCGCCACAAAAAAAGCATCACCCGCTGCGCAATCAAAGCGCTGATCGTTGATGATGATCTGCCCCGTCCCGCTGTGAATGAAGTACAGCTCGTCTTGCGAATACGGCTCTTGAAGGTCCTCCCCCTTAGGCGCATAGACCTCGACCGACATCGAACCGCCTGCCATCATGGTGACAAAAGGCGCGCCTTGGGGATACTTTTCCGTCGATGGGGCGGGCAGGCGCTTCAAGGCTTGAGCGATGGATACCTTCATGTCAATCTCTTTAATCCACGATAAATAGTTTCGCGCCCAGCGGTGATGTGGAGCGATGCGGCTCGGCGTTGTCAGCCACTTGGTAGCTCATGCCAGCTTTCAAAGTCAAGCAACGGCCATCCTCAAGCTCAGTCTGCAGCTCGCCTTCTAAGCAAAGCAAGATATGACCTTTGACGCACCAATGATCGGACACATAACCGGGCGTGTATTCCACCATGCGCACACGCACATCGCCAAACTGTTGGGTTTGCCAGAAGGCTTGGCCTGCTTGCGCAGACTTTTCTACGCGTTCAATCGCTGACCAATCTGTGGTGCCGAACGGGATTTGATGCATCTTCATACGCTGTTATCCTTTTGCTGTGTGAACTGGCGCCGCGCTCACGGGCATCCTCTTGCCTGCATAGACGGTTGCAATCACTGTGACCGCGAAGATGAGGGTGAGGCTATCCAGCCGTTCGCCCACCAGCGGCACGGCAAAGAGCAAGCTTAAAAAGGGCTGCACCAATTGAATCTGGCTCGCACGGACAGCGCCATGCGCCAAGGCGCGATACCAAGCGAAGAAGCCGATCCACATGGAAACGAGCGAGGCGTAGGCAAATCCTATCCAAGCGGCAGGGAAAATCGCAGTCCAATCCGCGGGCATGTTCAGGAAAGCCACAGGGATCGTCAAGGGCAAACCGCACACGAGTACCCAGCAAATTGTTTGTTCTGCGCCCAAAGCGGGCGTGAGCTTCGCGCCACCAATGTAGCCGAGTGCGCCGGTGGTCATGGCCAAGATGAGCAGAAGATTCGCTGCGCCTAAGTAGAAGCCGCCCGTTTGCAACCACGAGCGATAGACCATATAGGCAAGCACCAAACTGCTGCCGAGCACCGCACAAAACCAAAAACCATGGGACGGCCGCTGGCGATACCAAAGTGCGCCGACGACGGCGGTGGACAGTGGCAAGAGTGCCGTGACCACCGCACCATGCGTGCTCGGCACATAGCGCAATGCGAGCGCGAGAAACAGCGGGAAGCCCACGATCACGCCAAAAGCCGTGATGCCCAAAGTGAAGGCTTGAGAGCGCTGCGGAACATTGAGCTTGCCACGCGAGCGTACCCACAGCAAATAGACAATTGACAGCACCCCGGCCACAGCGGCCCGCCCAAACGTGACGAACCAAGGCGAGAGCTGTGGCGCAGCATGGCTGCCAACAGCGAGCTTGGTCATGGGCAGCGTAGCGGCAAACAACGTGACTCCGATCAGGCCCCACACCAGCGCTTGACTGTCTTTGCTGAGGGTTGGCGTCATACCGTGATCATCCATGCGGCGGTCACCACAAGCACCAAAGCCATCAGGCGGTTGAACCACAACAGGCGCTTGCCTTGCGCGAGCCAGCCGCGCAGCGCTGCGCCCATCACGGCGTAAGCCAAGTTGCTGAAAAATGCAAACGCCATCAGCGTGGGCAAGAGCACCATGAGACGTGGCCAGAAATCCGCTTTGCCAGCCAGCCAGCCTGCCACCACGGAGAGCGCAAACATCCACGCTTTGATGTTCACAAACTGCAAAGCCGCGCCTTGAAAAAACGTCACGTCCAGGCGCGAAGCATCCGCTTGAGTGAGCGAGCCGCTGCCGGAAAGTTTGAAGGCGAGCCATAGCAAATACGCCACGCCCACCGCTTTCACGACCCACACAAGAATAGGCGCCGCCACCAGTAGCGCCCCGAGGCCAAAGGCGCAGAGCAGCACCAGAGCACCCCAACCCACCGGCACCGCGCACACGAAATGCATCGCCCCACGCAGGCCGTGATTGGCCGCGAGCGCGGTGGAGAGCGTCGTGTTCGGGCCGGGCGAAAAACTCATCGCTGTTCCGAGGATGAGCAGTGCAGTGAATTCAGTCCAAGGCATGGTGTTGTGTTTCTTGAGAATTGAATGTACATTAAATGGCAATACACTACCAGTACAGTTAAGCTAATCAGTTCCCGATCTGTACTGCTGAAATGAGAGATACACAAAATAAGGGGCCTGCCTTGAGGAAACCGCCATGTTGATGCGAACAACCCAGCAAACGCTCACCGAGCAACTCGTGGCTCGATTTTCCGAGCGCATTCGCTCGCGCCTGCTCGCTGCCGGCAGCCGTTTGCCCAGCGTGCGCGAATGCGCGCGGCAGCAAGAAGTGAGCCCGCATACCGTGGTGGCAGCCTACGATCAACTCGTCGCAAGTGGCTTGGTGGAGGCGCGCAAGCAAAAGGGCTTTTATGTGCGTGATGTGCATGTTTTGAAGCAAAATGAGCCATTGGCCGGCATGGAATCTTCGCAGAGTGCTACTAAATCAGTAGCTAGCGAAGCGCTGCACCACCGACCACGCATCGATGCCACGGCGCTGATTCGTGGCATGTTTGCGCGAAACAACCACACCGCTGGCAGCCCCGCTCTGGCGCACCTGCAGCCCGGCATGGGCGTGCTGCCGCCCGAATGGATGGAGAGCGATTTCCTTGGCCCCGCCGTCCGCAAGGTCAGCCAAGGCCGCAATTTGCTCGATGCCTCGCTGCGATACGGTGAACCGCTGGGCGACACGTCCCTGCGAGAAGCACTCTCCGTGAAGCTGCGTGATCTTGCGCTGGATGTTCCCCGAAGCCGAATCATCACCACTTTAGGCGCAACGCAGGCGCTCGATATCGTGAGCCGCACCTTGCTCAAAGCCGGCGACTATGTGATGGTGGAGGAGCCCGGCTGGGCCGTGGAATTTGCGCGGCTCGATGCCCTGGGCATGCGCATCCTGCCGGTGCCCAGAACGGCAGACGGCCCGGATTTGAATGTCATGGCGCGCTATTGTGAAGAGCATAGCCCCAAGCTCTATGTGAGCGTGAGCGTGCTGCACAACCCCACAGGCGCTTGCCTGTCGCCATCGAGTGCGCATCGAATCTTGCAGCTTGCCAATCGCCATGATTTTCATGTCGTTGAAGACGACACCTATAGCCACATGGCACCGCCTCACGCCGCACGCATGTGTGCGCTCGATGGTTTGCAGCGCACGATTTACGTGAGCGGCTTCGCCAAAATCCTCGCTCCCAACTGGCGCATTGGCTACATGGCCACGCCTGAGCATCTCACCGAGCGCCTGCTCGACACGAAGCTTTTGACCAGCTTAACAACCCCCGCTTTGCTAGAAAAAGCCCTCGCTCACTGCATTGCTGAAGGCCAACTGCGCAAACACAGCGAGCGCGTGCGAGCGCGGCTGGATGCCGCCAGAAGCCGAGCCGTGCGCCTCGCCCTGCAAGCCGGCTGCAGCTTCGCCG
>JBJTSL010000171.1:0-2308 GCA_046076625.1 Allobrachymonas sp. | reverse complement strand
AGACCGCCGAATTCAACCAAGAAGCAGGTGATTTCTTCCCCCAACTCGCCACCCACTGGAAAACCCATTTCGACGGTTGGACAGCCTGGCTGCTCGTGCCCGACATGAAGCTGCCCGGCAAAATGCGCCTCAAAGAAACCCGGCGCGTGCCGCTGTGGAACGGGCCGATTGAATGCCGCCTGTTCCGTTTTGACATTGCTGGCCGCCGCGCCGCGCTTGCCCAGCCCCCAGCCCCATGAGCAGCGCTCAGATGGCGGTGCTCGACACCAACATCGTCCTCGATCTCTTCTTGTTTCAAGACCCGCAAAGCGCCGCCTTGCGCGAACAAGTCCAGTCTGGTCTGTTGCGCTGGATCGCAACCCAGCACATGAGAAACGAATTAGAGCGTGTACTAACTTACGAACATATCACGACCAAACTGGCGTTCTATCAAAAATCAGCCCAAGATATCTTGGCCGATTTCGACCGCCACGCCCAACTCACCGCAGCGCCACCCAGCAAAGCCCCCTACACCTGCAAAGATGCAGACGACCAACCCTTCATTGATCTGGCCTGCCATCTGGCTCTTGCCACGCCGGTTGGTACCGTATCTCTATTCAGCAAAGATAAAGCCGTTCTCAGTCTGAGAAAGCGATTGGAAAAATTGTCAATTCTTGTCAGAAAAGCATCATTTGACCGCCGTCACCTGACAAATTTGTCAGGCGCAAACTTTTGTGACTGATGCGCGGCTTTGAAGCAGCCTCAAAATGCCAAAAAAGTCTCGCTGACGTTGCGCCCAACCCAGTAATCATGACTTGGCACGCGGATTGCTGTAAACCAGAGCTTTCATCCACTTAATCCTAGGAGTTTTTCATGAAGCGTATGGTTCAAAAGGGTTTCACCCTGATCGAATTGATGATCGTGGTTGCGATCATCGGTATTTTGGCTGCAGTTGCTCTGCCAGCCTATCAAGACTACACCACCCGCGCGAAAGTGTCGGAAATGATCTTGGCTGCTTCTTCCGCCAAAACCGCTGTGGCTGAAGCTGCCACCACTCTGACGCAAATGCCCTTGCCAGCGAGTGCCAACATTGCTTCGCAAACCTCGAAGTATGTGGCCTCCATCAGCTATACAAACGTCAACACTTCAGTTGGATTTGTTGAAGTTGTGGGCGCAGGTGATTCCACCATCAAAGGCAAAGGCATTGCCATGGTGGGCAGCATGAATGCCAACGGCCAAGTTGACTGGAGTTGTGGCACCTCACGCGTGACGGTGACTGCTTTGGAGAAGAAGTTCCGTCCTGCGAGCTGCCAAGCTGATTGATTTCAATAGAAATTGATACCAAGAAAGCTCCCTCGGGAGCTTTCTTGCTTTTTTGGACAGTATATTCAATCTATGAATTTCGCTTGGTTACGAACACGCCAATTGCGGGCCAAACTCACCGCGCAACGTGGCGGAAACGATGCCAAACTTTGGCCAGCGTTGATCGCTGTTTTGTTGGCGTTTAGTTGGATTCAGCCACATCACTATTTCCCGATCCCAGGCTATCATAAGGAAGCATGGGCCGCCTGCTGGTTTGCTGTGGCGTTGCTGGCCATCACGGTTTTCATGCGCGAGTCGGTTCGCTTGGGTTGGATGCCGATAGCGTTGATTGCCATGGCAGCATGGGTATGGGTTCAGTGGATACTGGGCCTTCAAACCAGCGCATCACAGGCATTGATGACCAGCACGACATTGCTGGGCGCATCATTGGTTTGGGCGTATGCCCAGCAAATGCAGTTACGCGATGGCAATCTGGTGCTTGACACCTTGATGATGGCGGTTGCTGCGGGTGGGCTGGTCAGCGTGGGTTTGTGCCTGTATCAATTTTTTGACCTTGGCAGGCCTTCCTTTGCATGGATCGATCTTTGGATCATGCGAGGCGAGGAGGGTTCGCGTCCGTCGGCCAATATGGCGCAACCCAACCAATTGGCGACCTTGTTCTCTTGGGCCTGGGTGGCAGGTTTGTGGGCGTGGCATCGTAGAAAAATTTCGCTGCCGATACTTGCGGTTTATCTGTGTTTTATTGCTTTAGGCCAAGGCTTGGCGCAATCGCGCATTGGCCTGCTCCAAAGCTTGTTGATTTGTGTCTCTTGCATCCTCTGGATGCGTGCGGCCCAATCTTGGCGTCTGTTGCCTGCTCTGTGCTTGGGTGTAATCGTCCACCTCGGTGTTTTCTTTTTTTTAGAGCTTATCAGCCAAACTTTCTTATTGACACACATAGGCCGTGATTTGCAGGGCATGGCAAAAGACCATGCCCGGTTGGTCATCTATGGCTATGCGTTGAAGG
>JBJTSL010000170.1:0-14519 GCA_046076625.1 Allobrachymonas sp. | reverse complement strand
CCAAGTGATCCAAGCCCGCGTGACCGGTGCGCACAGCCCGCTGCGAAATTGCGAAATTGATGCGCGGGTCATCCAGCATCCATTTCGCGTAATCCGTTTTGAGCACGGTGGGCGCTTGGCCAAACAGCGTGTTGTAAAACTGGGTGGATTGCTCCAATGAATCAACAGCGATGTGAACATGAAAGCGTTTCATACAGATATTTCGTTTAAATTTTTTAGCAAAGCAAGCCTCTGGCCGGCATAAAATCTTCGCAAGGCGCTCTTCTTTTAATAGCAAGTTGAGGTGTTAACAACACCCACCCGCCGGATCAGCGGCGCAGCAGTTCTCGCTCAAAAAGCCCAACAACCCATTCATACGAGCAAAATCTGCGCGATAAATTAGGCTTCGCCCTTGCTGCTCCACCTGCGCCAGTTGCGCATGAACCAGCTCCTTCAAATGAAAAGACAAACTCGATGCCGGCATATCCAGCATCGCCGCGAGTACCCCCGGCGTGAGCCCCGCCGAGCCAGCTTGCACCAGCGCCCGATAAGCTCGCAATCGCTGCGCTTGTGCCAGCGCAGCCAAGGCTTTCACAGCATCAGCTTCGGTGACAAGGGTGGTTTTAGGAAAATTTTTTGCTTCCATATTTCCATTATTATGGAAATATGGAATATTAGCAAGTCCGTGTAGAAAATATTCACTCGTTGCTTGGCCGGCGTCATATTTTCGTCATGTGAAAGTCATGATTTTGACACGTCATCTGTATCCAATAGTTGCCACAAGGCGCATGTTGCGACCTGGAGAATTGACAAGACATTTGATTTGAATTTGCAGCGTCGCTTACTCACGCAGCGATTGAGCACTTGGAGCATCGCTCTTGTTGCAGCCTGTACCTTGGTATTAGCCTCATGCGGCGGCTCTGATGATATCGCCGCCCCTCCCATCGCCAACGAGCCCACGCCTTCTACACTGAGTATGGAGAAAATCGCGGGCTACTCGCACTTGGGCGGCACGACCTCAGCAGAAATTTCCGCCTACGATCCGCTCAGTCGCCGCCTTTTTGTGGTGAACGCTGCGCTCGATAATTCAGGTAATTTTGTGCCCTCTCGTTCATCCTTGGATGTCTTGGGTCTTACAAGCACAGGCACGGGACCTACAGCGACCTTGACAGTCGGTTTGGTAGGCTCATTCACGAGTGCGCAATTTGGTCCAGGCTTGGGCGGCATCAACAGCGTGGCCATCTATAACGGCATAGTCGCCCTTGCGGTGGAAGCTGCCACCAAAACCGATGCAGGCATCGTCGCATTTGTTCGCGCCAGTGATTTGCAAGTTTTGGGCACTCGTACCGTGGGCTCATTGCCAGACATGCTGACTTTCTCGCCCAATGGCCGCTTCCTCCTAGTCGCCAACGAAGGCGAGCCCAACAGCTATGGGCAAGCGACTTCGGTTGATCCCGAAGGCTCAGTGAGCGTGATTGAAATCGACGGCCTCACACCGACGGCCTCCACTTCACAAATGACCGTGACCACCGCAGGCTTCACCGCCTTCAACTCACAAGCCACCACCCTACGCAGCCAAGGCGTGCGCTTGCCCGGCATCGGAGGCACCACGGTCGCTCAAGACCTGGAGCCAGAATACATCACCATTTCAGAAGACAGCAGCACCGCCTGGATCACGCTGCAAGAAAACAATGCAATTGCTGTGCTGAATATTGCCAGCAAAACCATCACCAGCATTCGCGCACTCGGCTTGAAAGATAAAAGCTTGCCCGGTAACGGATTAGACGTGAGCGACCGAGATGGCAGCACGAACCTGAACGGAAACACAGCCACACCCACCATCAAGATTACGAACCACCCGATCAAAAGTATGTACATGCCCGATGGCATCACCTCCTTCAAGATTGGCACACGCACCTTCTTGGCCACAGCCAATGAAGGCGATGCACGAGAGTATGTGGGCGTGACAACTGTAGGCGCAACAACAGCGATCACCAGAGATGATCCGCGGGTACGCGATTTCTGCACCAGCGGCTTTGACAGCAGCGTTTATGGCACGCTCACGGCCACCATGGGTTTCGATAGCAATCTGGGGCGCCTGCGCGTGGATGCCTTTGCCGGCGCAAATCGCACAGCAAAAAATGCCTCCGGCCAATGCAATGAACTCGTCGCTTTCGGTGCTCGCTCATTCAGCATCTGGGATGCCGACAATTTTGGCTTGGTTTGGGATTCTGGTGATCAGTTTGAACAGCGCACTGCGGCACTGAACCCCACACCGACCTTCAATGCCAGTAATGACAACAACACTTTTGATAACCGCAGCCCGGCCAAAAGCCCAGAGCCCGAGAGCGTTGTGACAACCAAGTTCGGCACAATAACCTTTGCCTTCATTGGTCTGGAGCGAGTGGGTGGCGTGATGGTGTACGACGTGAGTAATCCCGCTGCACCCGTCTATGTGACCTACCTGAACACACGTACAGGCGCAACAGGTGATCGCGGCCCCGAAGGTCTGCTCTTTATCAAGGCGGCGGATTCGCCGAATGGCAAACCACTGCTCATCGTCTCGAATGAAACCAGCGGCACGACCGCCGTGTTCCAGTTGAATTTGCAGTACTGAAGCTGTTCACATGAGATCGTACCGCCCGCAAGATATTCATGACTGTCATGAATATTTCATAAAACAGTCATGCCAATGACACACTGATCTTTGAAGATGCGCGTTGGTATCGAATCACTACCCTTATTCGCTTGGAGAAAACAATGGCAAAAGATTTCGCACAGATGGAAGATTCCAACACTTCTAACAACCCCAGCATCCACGAGGTGTCTGACCCTGCCCGTCGTCTGATTTTGCGCGGTGGTTTGGGTTTGGCCGCTGGTGGCATTTTCAGCGGTTTGGCCGGCTGCGCTACAGGCGGCGCGGCCTCCGCAAGCGGGCCGCTGGTGGGCTTCAAAAGTGTGCCTGTGTCTGTCAAAGACAGCATCACGGTGCCCGAGGGCTATGTCTCTCAAGCCTTGGCCGCTTGGGGCGAGCCCGTCGGCATCGCGGGCAATATGCCCGCCTTCAAGTTTGATGCCACCAACACCGCAGCCGAGCAGGAAGTGCAAATGGGCATGCACCACGACGGCATTCACTCCTACCCATTGGGCCAAGGCGCAGAGGGCAACAAGCGCGGTCTTTTGGTGATGAACCATGAATACACCGACGATGGCCTATTGCACACTGACGGCTTGAAAACCTGGAGCGCCGAGAAAGTGAAGAAGGCGCAAGCGGCGCATGGCGTGTCGGTGATTGAAGTGCAGGAAAACAATGGCCAATGGGACATGGTGCGCCCTTCTCGGTTTGCCCGCCGCTTCACCGGCAACAGCCCGATGACGATCGCTGGCCCGGCCGCAGGCCATGCGCTGATGAAGACCGCAGCTGACACTGCCGGCACGCGCGTGCTGGGCACGCTCAACAACTGCGGCAGCGGCACCACGCCATGGGGTACCTACTTGACCTGTGAGGAAAACTTCATCGGCTATTTCAGCGGTGGCGACACCCAAACCGCCGACGAGCGCCGCTGGGGCTTGCGCAAAGGCGGCTGGGGCTACCGTTGGCACGAGCATGATGACCGCTTTGATGCCACCAAAAACCCCAACGAAATCAACCGCCACGGCTGGATCGTCGAGATTGATCCGATGGATCCCGCGAGCACGCCCATCAAGCGCACCGCCATGGGCCGCGCCGCGCACGAAGGAGCAACCGTTGCGGTGACCAAGGACGGCTTCGCGGTGGTCTATTCGGGCGAAGACGCACGCTTTGAATACATCTACAAATTCGTGAGCGAGCGCAAGATTCGCCCCGCAACGGCCACGCAAACCGCCGCGCAAGCCAACCGTACCCTGCTTGACGATGGCATCTTGTATGTCGCCAAATTCAATGCAGATGGCACGGGCGAGTGGCTGCCCCTAATTCACGGTATTGGCAAAATGACAGCAGCCAACGGTTTCAAAGACCAAGGCGAAGTGGTCATCAAAACCCGCCAAGCCTCAGATATTCTGGGCGCCACCAAGATGGACCGCCCGGAGTGGATTGACATCGATAAGGCGGGCTGGGTGTATTGCACCTTGACCAACAACTCCGACCGTGGCGCGGCCAACCGACCCGGCGTGGATGCGATGAACCCCCGCGCTAACAACACCCAAGGCAACATCATCCGCAGGAAGGATGACGGCGATTTTGATGGCACGACCTTCAAATGGAATCATTTCGTGATGGCTGGCGACCCATCGCTTGCTCGCGCAGAAGCCAAAGGCAACGTCAAGGGCGATATGTTCTCCTGCCCCGATGGCTTGTGGACGGATTCGCGCGGCGTGCTCTGGATTCAAACCGATATGAGCACTTCCGCCATGGGCAAAGGTGATTTGGTCAACATGGGCAACAACATGATGCTGGCAGCAGACGTGACCACCGGCGAAATCCGCCGCTTCCTCACCGGCCCAGCAGGCTGCGAGATCACGGGCGCGACGCAAACGCCCGATGGCCGCACGATGTTCATCAACATCCAGCATCCCGGCGAGAGCCCCAGCGAGAAGAGTGATCCCGACGCGGTAACCAAGATCTCCAGTTGGCCCAACAACAATCGCCCGCGCTCAGCGACGGTGGCGATTCGTCGCAAAGATGGTGGTGTCGTCGGCACATGATCATTGAACAGCCCTCCCCTGCGAGGGCTGTATTCCTTCTGAAGCACGCAAAGATTTATCCCACACAACACGAGAGGACTTGCATCATGAAAGACATTCCAGTTCCCACACTCGCCCTGTCTCCCACCAGCCTGCCACGGGGGTCACTTCATCCAAGCTTGCCAACGCCTTCTCCAGCGCTGGAAGAACGCAGCGCGGAAGAAAAAGCACTCCACAAACCGCTATTGAGCGTGAGCTGGGCACGGCACTTGGACGAAGTGCGCCAAGCCCAGCGCCTGCGCTACGACATTTTTGCAGGCGAAATGGGCGCAACGCTGCACACGCCGCTAGCCAAGCATGATGTCGATCAATTCGATGATTTCTGCGAGCATCTCTTGGTGCAAGACGAAACCACAGGCCAGACCGTCGGCACCTATCGCCTGCTCACCCCCGTGCAGGCCCAGCGCGCTGGCGGCCTCTACACGGAAACTGAATTCGATATCCGCGCATTGGACTCACTCAAGCCCAGCATGGTGGAGCTGGGCCGCAGTTGCGTGCACCCTGACTACCGCAGCGGCGCGGTGATCATGGCCCTATGGGGCGCATTGGCCCAATTCATGACGCGCAATCGCCTGTCCACCATGGTGGGCTGCGCCAGCATCCCCATGCTGCACCAAGGCCGCATCAGCGGTGATACGGCGGCCAGCATCTGGCATCAAGTTTCGCAAACGCATTTGGCCGATACAGCATGGCATGTGCAAGCGCATACGCCGCTGCCGATTACCCAATTCAACAGTGCGCTTGATGTCGAGCCCCCGGCCCTCATCAAGGGCTACCTTCGCTTGGGCGCTCGCGTGCTCGGCAGTCCGGCCTGGGATCCAGATTTCAACACGGCGGATTTGCCCATGCTGCTGCGCATTGACGACTTGCCTGTGCGCTACCGCAAGCATTTCTTGGGTCAATAGAGAAGATGGCGCTTTTTTCGGGCACATCGCGCGGCTGGTGAGCAGCATGAAAGAGGGCGGAGTAGGCGAACGGAATGTGAATGTCACAAAACCGTCATACCTCAACCGCACACTCATCACAAACCGATACATACATGCGTCACAATGACAACATCTGACCCTACCCTAGGCACCATGCCAACGCCCTATTTAGATCGCGATCAAAGCATTCTGGCTTTCAATCGCCGTGTGCTCGATTGGGCGCGGCGAGATGATGTGCCCTTGGTGGAGAGGCTGCGGTATTTGTGCATCACGGCATCGAACTTGGATGAGCTGTTTGAAGTGCGAGCCTATCTGCACCTCGCGGCTTATCAGCACAATGATCGCAAGGGGGAGTACAGCGTGGACAGCTTTGAGGCTTTGCATGCGAGCGCGCAAGCGCTGGTGGCCGAGCAATATGAGTTGTTCAATCAAGAACTCACCGCCGCATTCGCCAAGGAAAACATCTCGATCGTCTCGCATGGAGACCGTGATGCTGCGCAGCGCAAATGGGTGCAGAAGTATTTTGAGGAAGAGGTGCAGCCCCTGCTCGTGCCAGTGTCGCTCGATCCTGCGCACCCGTTTCCCCAAGTGGCGAGCAAATCGCTGAACTTTATTGTGGAGCTGGGCGGCACCGATGCTTTTGAGCGCAAAAATTCCATTGCGATTGTGAAAGTGCCGCGCGTGTTGCCGCGCATCATCGCGCTGCCCGCCAAGCTTTGTGGCAAGAAGCAGCTGTTTGTCTCGCTGTCCAGCGTGATTCGTGCGCATCTGGACAGCTTGTTCCCTGGCCGCGCGGTGGGTCAGTTCTCGCAGTTTCGCGTTACGCGCCATACCGACATGGCCATCGACGAGGAAGACGTGAAAAACCTGCGCATGGCGCTGCGCCAAGGGTTGCAGCATCGCCACTATGGACAGGCCACGCGCATTGAGGTCTCCAGCACCTGCTCTGAGCAACTTTCTGCCTTGCTACTGCGACAATTTGACATGCCGGAATGTGCGCTCTATCGCGTACATGGCCCGGTGAATTTGGTGCGCTTTGGGCAATTGGCCGATTTGGTGGAAACCGCTTCGCTGCGTTTTGCCCCGTACACAGCGTCCTACCCAGCCAGCATGCAGCCCGTGGTGCGCGGCCTGTCTGTGTTTGATCGGCTCAAGCAAGGCGATGCCATGGCGCATCAGCCCTTTGAGAGTTTTGATGCCGTGGTGGATTTACTGCGTGAAGCCGTCTATGACCCGAAAGTGCTGGCCATCAAGCAAACAATTTACCGCGCTGGCTCGGATTCGGTGATGATGGATTTGCTGGTGGAGGCGGTGCGGCGCGGCAAAGAAGTGTTGGCGGTGGTGGAGCTGAAAGCTCGCTTTGACGAAGAGGCTAATATCAACTGGGCTGAACGCTTGGAGGCGATTGGCGCGCAGGTGGTGTATGGCGTGGTGGGCCTCAAAACCCATGCCAAGATGCTTCTGGTGACCCGCAAGGAAGGCAAGCAATTGCGCCGCTATGGTCATCTGTCGACCGGCAACTACAACCCGCGCACCGCCAAGCTCTACACCGACATCAGCTATTTCACCCAAGATGCTCAGCTCACGCTCGATATGGAGCAACTGTTCATCCACTTGGCCAGCCAAAACCACATTCCGAAGCTGAAAAAGCTGATCATGGCTCCCTTTCATTTTCACCGCGAGACGATCGCGCGCATTGATGGCCTCACGGCCAAGGCGGCCAAAGGCAAATCGGCGCGTTTAGTGGCCAAGATGAATTCGCTGACCGATGGGCCGATCATGGATGCACTCGTTCGTGCCGGACAAGCGGGCGTGAAAGTGGATTTGATCGTACGCGGCGCTTGCATGCTGCCCGCGCAGGTGCCGGGCTTCACGGACAACATCCGCGTGCGTTCGGTAATTGGCCGTTTCTTGGAGCATTCTCGCGTGTTCTATTACGCCAGCGAAGGCGAAGAAGAGCTGTATCTCTCCAGCGCTGACTGGATGAACCGCAATATGATCCGCCGCATTGAATTGGCTTGGCCAGTGACCGAGCCAACCCTGCGCCAGCGCATCATCGACGAGACCTTGAACGCCTATCTGCACGATGACATGGATGCTTGGGCGATGCAATCCGATGGCAGCTATGTCTCATTGCGCAATCCCAAGACCGGCCACAGCGCCCAGCAGGCCTTGATGACGCGCTACTGCAAGCCGAGCGCATAAATGGAGTTGCTCCTTTGGCGACATGCGGAGGCTGAAGGCCAGCACAGTGCGCACCCCGATGATATGCAGCGCACGCTCACGCCGCATGGGGAAATTCAGGCTGAGCGCATGGCCGCTTGGCTGGAGCCGCGTTTACCCACAGGCACACGAATCTTGTGCAGCCCCGCGCTGCGCTGTGAGGCAACCGCGGCTTACCTTGGCCGTAAATACAAACTCTGCAACGAGCTGCTGCCCACCGCATCACTGCAAGATATGTTGCAACTGATTCGCTGGCCAGATCGCGAAACACCGACCTTGATTGTGGGCCACCAGCCCGTGTTGGGTGAGTTGATTGCCAAGTTACTGAGCACCAAACAATCTGATCTGTCTGTGCGCAAAGCCGGCCTGTGGTGGCTGCGCAGCCGCCAGCGCGAGGGCAAGCTGCAAACCGTGACGCATTGCGTCATCGGGCCTGAGTTGATCTAGGCGCCTTTCAATCCGCTTGGACTGTCAAGCTCCATGTCGTTTTGAGCCAAGACTGCACTTCTTGCTCCAGCAAGTGCGCAGACTGCGGGAAACGCCGCGCCCAATCCGCCGCGTAGTTGAGTTGGAATGACAAGCTCTTGGGGTCGCATTGCAAGCGCAGAGATTTCACCTGTGGCTGCACGCGCGCATGGCACAGCAGCACGGCCAAGCGCAGGCACATGAGTTGTTGCACGAAGCGCACATCGGTGAAATCGGCCTCCAGCTTGCGCAGCTTGCCCTTGTGGCCCAAGACCAAGAGACTCAGGCGGTGCAGCTCGTTGTTGGAAAAACCCAGTACATCGGCGTGGTCAATGATGTAGGCGCTGTGTTTGTGGCAATCGCTGTGCGACACAATCGCGCCGACCTCATGCAATTGCGCCGCCCAACCGAGCTTGCGCCGGTGGCGCTCGCGCTGATCAGGTGCATCCAGCACACTGCTCACAAGCTGTTCATAAAATCCGCGCGCGACCTGCCCTACTCTCTGTGCCTGTAGCGCATCCACATCAAAACGCCGCGCCAGCCGTTGCACCGACTGTTCGCGCACATCATGAGCCACACCTTCGCGGTCAAGCATGTCATACATCACACCATGGCGCAGGCCGGCATCCACGGCTCGCAATTGCTTGATCTCCAGCAACTCAAACAATGCAATCAAAATACTCAGGCCGCTGCCCAGCACGGGCTTGCGATCTTCCTTCAAGCCAGGCATCACGAGCGCACTGGCACTGCCAGCCAATTCCAATTGAGAGCGCAGCCACAGCAAGCCTTTCGTGTCAACTGCGTCTTCTGGCCCACCAGCAGCATGCAGAATGTCGCCCACCGCGCCAATCGTGCCGGCAGACCCATAGACCGGGTCGTCGCCCAGCTGAAAAAGCGCGGCAGCCTCATCCAATACCGCTTTGGCCGCCACAATGGCGGTATCAAACGTCTGGGCATTGAGAAGCCCTTGCGCAAAGTATTTGTCCGCCCAAGCCACCGAACCCACCCGGTACGATTCCATTTGCTGAGGTTGCAAGCCTTGCCCCACGATCAGCTCCGTCGAGCGTCCGCCAATGTCCATCACCATACGCCGCGCCTGTTGGCCGCCCAAGGCATGGGCCACGCCTTGATAAATCAAGCGCGCCTCTTCTCGGCCTGAAATTACCTCAATCGGAAAACCCAGCTGCTGCTCGGCCTTTTTCAAAAATGCATCGCGGTTGCGTGCTTCGCGAAGGGTTTGCGTAGCCACAGCGCGCACCTGATGGGGCTCAAAGCCGGTGAGTCGCTCGCCGAAACGCGCCAAAGTTGCCCAGCCGCGCTGCATCGCATCATGACCCAGATTGCGCAGATCATCCAAGCCTGCGCCTTGGCGCACGGTCTCTTTCAAATAATCCACACGCACGATATTGCCGTGCTCCAGCCTGCCCACCTCCATGCGGAAGCTGTTCGACCCCAAATCCACGGCAGCCAGCAGACCACCTTCATCAATCTTGCTCATCGTCACGCCTGTGCTTTTAATGCATGAACCTTAGCATGAAAACACGGTATCGTCGGAGTGCCTCATACACTCCTTAATTAATAGCACTCCAGCCAATTGATATGCCGGGATACTGCACAATTCACTCAAAAAGTACAGTTCACCAGACTGAGGCAAAATCAACCAATCACCCGCCCATCCATGCTCATCATGGATTGTGTGACGAAGGCGCTTTGCAAGCGGCCGTTTTCCACTTCAATACGAAAGCCGTCCAGATCCATCGATTGACGGCGGGCAAAGGCTTCAAAAACGGATGCACGGGTCAACGACTTGGCCGATAGCATCACCTGCGCGGTGTAGCGCGCGGAGATGTAGCCTGCCAAGCTCAGTGCGGTGGGCGGTTCGTCAAAACATTTGTTCAAAGCCGCGCGAAAGCGCCTGGCAATCGCCGCAGAAGAGCTCACCACCGGGACGGCCTGCGTGCCAATCACCGGCACACGCTTACCACCGCTCATTTGCAAGGCTGTCTGAAGGTTCACATCGGCCAACGCCACGATGTAGCGAATACCGCCTGAGCGATTCCAGCCCTGCATGAACTGCACCAACTCTGGCGTGCCCCCCACAAAAAGCACCAAAGGCACTTGGGTGGCGCTGATCTGACGGGCTTGGCTGCCCAAATCGGCTTGCACAGGCTGCTGGCGCAGAGTCAATTTCAAATTCTTGGCAATGCGCTGGATATCCAACGAATTGGCCATGAACTCTCGCTCGCTTTGATAGACCACCATCAAGCTATTGATGCCCACATTGCTCATACTTTGTAAAGCATGCTGGATTTGTTGCTTACGGGTGGAAAAAATGGGAAACGTGCCACGCTCAATGTCTACCGCCGAGTTTTGCAGCCAAGGCGCGGAGTGCGCCAGCTCATTGCGCTCACCGTTGTTCTTCGCGGTGATTTGCACCGCCAATGGGTCGGCGCAAGTACCGAAGGTGGCAATGCAACTGTCATCCTCCCGCATTTGCTGCCAAGCTGCATCGCGCGCTGCAGCCGAGCCGTCCATCTCGATCACTTGATGGCGCACGCGTTGACCCCGGATGCCACCCGAGGCATTGATTTCCTGCCAAGCGGTGCGGCTGCCGATGACGAAATCCTTAGAAACATCTTGGTAAGCATTGGACACATCGGCGATTTGCCCGACGGACAGGCCGCGCGAATTGGCGCTTTGCGCCCAAACCGCGGGTGCGCTTAGGCTGGCAGCAGCCAACACAGCTGCTTTCAGGCACTGGCGACGTTGAATAATTTGCATACGCTTTCTCCCTCAGTATAAGCTTCAGAAGCGGTCACTTGCTTCCAGTGAATCGAAAATAATCTTTGAAAATCAACAAGTTATTGATTTTCTAAGCAAGATTTGCGATACCTAGGGAATTTACTGAGTCAAGGTGACGCACACGTGAAAATTGGATGAAGAAAATATGACAAGAAAGATAGCAATGACAGTCATTAAACCGTCACAATCAAGCTCTACAGTCACTGCAACCACAAGCCGCTAGCCGGTGTTTTTTGCAAAGTGAGACCTTCATGATCCGTTCATTCCAAACCTCGTTAGTCGCAGCGGTGGCACTGTCTGCCAGCTTCGCAGGCAGCGCATTCGCCCAAGAAGTCACTGGCGCTGGCGCATCATTTCCCGCCCCGCTCTATTCCAAATGGGCTGCTGACTATAACAAAGCCACCGGTGTGAAGATCAATTACCAATCTGTCGGCTCAGGCGCTGGCATGCGCCAGATTGAAGCCAAGACGGTGGACTTTGGCGCCTCTGACATGCCTTTGCGTGACGAAGAGCTGCGCACGAAAAATTTGGTGCAATTCCCCACCGTGATCGGTGGCGTGGTGCCCGTGATCAACATCAAAGGTATCAACCCCGGTCAAGTGCGCATGAACGGCCAGGTACTGGGCGATATTTATCTGGGCAAAATCACCAAGTGGAACGATGCCGCTTTGAAAGCTTTGAATCCTTCCGTGAACCTGCCTGATGCAGACATCGCCCCCGTTCGACGCGCTGACGGCTCTGGCACCACCTTCATCTTCACAAACTACTTGTCCAAAGTGAACGCTGAGTGGAAGTCCAAAGTGGGCGAAGGCACGGCGGTGAACTGGCCTGTGGGCGCAGGCGGTAAGGGCAACGAAGGCGTGGCTGCGTTTGTGGGTCGCTTGCCCAACTCCATTGGCTACTTGGAGTACGCTTACGTGAAGCAAAACAAGCTCACCTTTGTATTGATGGAAAATGCCGACAAGAAATTCGTGGCGCATGACGATGAAACCTTCAAGGCCGCTGCTGCTGGCGCAGATTGGAACAAGAGCTTCTACCAAATCCTCACCCAGCAGCCTGGTGCGAATTCTTGGCCCATCAGCGGCGCGACTTTCATCATGATGCACAAGACGCAAGACAAGCCACAAAATGCCACGGCCTCGCTGAATTTCTTCAACTGGGCCATGATGCAAGGCGACAAGACCGCTGCTGACCTGGACTACGTACCCATGCCAGACAGCTCCAAAGCAGCAATCCGCCGCGCTTGGGCTGAAATCAAAGACACCTCGGGCAAACCTGTCGCGTACAAGTGATCAGACCGCTTATTTGTTGTGAATCCCAATCTGCGTGAGCGGCTATCGACCACTAACAAATTGATAGCACACCACGCAGATTTCTTGCCGGCGAATGCCCTAAAAAGCATCAAAACAAACGAATAACACCATGAGCAGCACCGTCAACAGTTCCTCCACCGCATTGATCGACAAACTCTTTGGTTGGGCCGCGAAATCTGCCGCCATCGTCACACTCGGGTTGTTGATCGCCATCATCATTTCTTTGATCATGGGCGCTTGGCCATCGATTGCCCAAAATGGTTTGGGCTTTCTGACCAAAGCCGAGTGGGATCCGGTGCAAAACAAGTATGGCGGCTTGGTGATGATCTACGGCACGATTGCCACCTCCATCATCGCCTTGGTCATCGCCGTGCCAGTGAGCTTCGGTATTGCTCTGTTTCTGACTGAACTAGCTCCCGCATGGCTCAAACGCCCGTTGGGCACGGCCATTGAATTGTTGGCTGCCGTGCCTTCCATTGTGTATGGCATGTGGGGTTTGTTGGTGTTTGGGCCTATTTTGGCCACCTATATTCAGCAGCCTTTGCAAAAACTTCTCAAAGGCGTGCCCTATTTGGAAGCCTTTGTCTCAGGCCCGCCCGTGGGCATTGGTTTGCTGTCAGCGGGCATCGTGCTGGCCATCATGATCATTCCCTTCATCGCCTCGGTGATGCGCGATGTGTTTGAGGTGACGCCCCCATTGCTCAAAGAGTCTGCTTATGGCTTGGGCGCCACCACCACTGAGGTCATGTGGAAAGTCGTGTTGCCCTACACCAAAGCCGGTGTGATCGGTGGGATCATGCTGGGTTTGGGTCGCGCACTGGGCGAGACCATGGCCGTCACCTTCCTGATCGGCAACTTCAACCAACTCGATTCCCTCAGCTTGTTTGAGCCGGCCAACAGCATTACCTCCGCTCTTGCCAATGAGTTTGCAGAAGCCGCTGAAGGCTTGCATCAGGCTTCCTTGATGTATCTGGGCTTGGTATTGTTCTTCATCACCTTCGTGGTCCTCGCCCTCTCCAAAGTATTGCTCTCACGTCTGCGACAGGGCGAAGGGGCACGCACATGAGCGCCGTTATGCAAAACTCCTCACAAGATCACGCCATCAAAACGCCTCGTTTGGCCGACGAAGCCTCTCGCGCGGCAAAATTCTCGCGCCGCAAAATGGGCAACAGCATCGCCTTGGCGCTGTCTCTGGCCGCCATGGCTTTTGGCCTGTTTTGGCTGGCCTGGATTCTTTTTGAAACCTTGCGTTTGGGTATCTCCGGTCTGTCTGTCGCCGTTTTCACGCAGATGACTCCTCCACCCAATGATGCGGGCGGTCTTGCCAACGCGATCTACGGCTCTTTCCTGATGGTGTCACTGGCCACCTGTGTCGGCACACCGATTGGCATCATGGCAGGCATCTACCTTGCAGAATATGGTGCCAAAAGCAAGCTCGCCTCTGTCACGCGTTTTGTGAACGATATCTTGCTGTCTGCTCCCTCTATTGTGATCGGCCTGTTTGTGTATGCGGTGATCGTGGCGCAAGTCAAGTCTTTCAGCGCCGCTGCAGGCATCGTGGCTTTGGCCTTGATCGTGATTCCGGTGGTGATCCGAACCACAGAAAACATGTTGGCACTGATTCCATCAGGCCTTCGTGAAGCAGCCTATGCATTGGGGACGCCCAAATACAAAGTTATTTCGAGCATCACCCTTCGCGCAGCGCGTGCGGGCGTGGTCACTGGCATCTTGCTGGCGGTCGCGCGCATTGCGGGTGAGACGGCTCCCTTGCTCTTCACCGCCTTGTCCAACCAATTCTGGACCAGCAGCTTGGGCGAGCCGATGGCCAGCTTGCCAGTGACGATTTTCAAATTCGCGATGAGCCCCTATGAGAACTGGCAGCAACTGGCGTGGGCTGGCGTGCTGATCATCACGGTCGCGGTGCTGGGCTTGAACATCCTCGCCCGCGTGCTCACTCGCGCCAAGTAACCCATCCTAGAAGACGATACACACCATGGAAACTGTCAACAAACCCCGTTTGCCCACCGAGCCGCCGAAGCTGTCGGTCAAAAAATCTTAATTTTTACTACGGTAAATTTCATGCGCT
>JBJTSL010000169.1:0-2545 GCA_046076625.1 Allobrachymonas sp. | reverse complement strand
CCAACACCGCGGAGGGCAAACTCATTGCCGCAAGCTTTTTGGACAACTGGAACAACATCGTTAAAAACATTCGCAACAACCCGAGCTTGGTTCAAGCTCGCGCAGGCGCCGCCTCTCAAGCCAATGCATCCAACAGCGTGCGAGCCGACGCGGGTTCGGTGTGGGTCGCAAAGATTGCGGGCGTGAAGGCGCTGGCCGAGCCAGTCGATGGTGCGAAGGAGGTGGTAACGCTAGGCCGCAGCGATGAAGTGGTGGCCGAGGGCGATGAGAAAAACGGCTATATGAAGGTCGCTACCGCCAAAGGCTCAGGCTGGGTGAAGATTATCATGATGCGTAAGCAGTAAACGCTTGCCTCAAACGACAAAGCCCTTTGCAGAAATGCGAAGGGCTTTTTTGCATCCACCCAGGATTTGTATTTTTCCCGTCTTTCGCGCAACTTTCGCGAATTTCGCGTTCCTGTTGTTGGATCCGACAATGTCAGCGCCGAGGCTGAACCCCAAACTCCGGCATGATGCGCTGCAACTCAGGCGGCAGGCTCTCGCGCATCTGGTTGTTGATCTCTTGCATCATTTGCCGCTGCACGCCGCCCAGTTGCCCGTCAAAGCGACCCCCGCGAAACACGCCGCTGGGAACGCTGCGCATGATGCCAAAGGGCGTGCTCGCACCGAAGCTGCGGTCGGGCGAAAACGAGGTTTGTCCTGCGCCGACTTCCACGCGCTCCGTGCCCCCTGAGCCGCGCCCCTCCACCACCGTGCGGCCTGAATACACTTGGGTGTAGTTGCCCGGCTGTAGGCTCGTGCCCATGGCCACAGACTGCTGATCAATTTGCACGGTTTCAAAATCAGTGCCGCGCACGCCAATCGTGGCGGTGTTGGTTTGCACGCGCACATTGCTAGGCTGCGTTTTGGCGATCAGGCCCGTGACTTGCCGCAACGCGCCACGCACCAGCTCCATCACCGAGCTGCTGTCAGACGGGTTGCGCGCATTGAAGCGCTGCTGGGCAAACAGCATTTCGCTGTTGGCGCGCACCGCGATGACTGCGCCGTCGTTGAGTTTCACAATCGCATCGCTGTTGGGTGTGGTGATGATTCGGTCACCTTCGCGGATGATCGTGCCTGCTGCCGCGTTGCGTTCATTCGCGCCCACGAGCCGCACAAAGCCTTCGGTGCGCTGCACCGTGCCTGCCACATCACTGGGCGTCGCTTGAGCCAGTGACTTGCGCGGCAGGATCAGAGCAGGGGCGGCGATACCCAGCAACGCCGCTTGGGGCGTGAGCGAGAGTCTCAGGAGATGTCGGCGAGTCGTCATCGGCTCGATTCTATAAGTATTTTGGGCCATTGCCCGGCACGAAATCTGCGCACAATGCTACTGAATGTATAGCATTACCAGCGAAAGATTTTGCCCGGATTCATGATGTTCAGCGGGTCCAGCGCATGCTTGATGGTGCGCATGAAGGCGACTGCGGCATCGCCTGCCTCGGATTTCAGGAACTCCTGCTTGTGCAGACCAATGCCGTGCTCGCCCGAGCAGGTGCCGCCCAAAGCCAGGGTGCGGTGTACGAGGCTGTGGTTGAGCGCTTCTGCTTTGGCAAACTCCTCGGCATTGTCCGGGTCGATCAAATAACCGAAGTGGAAATTGCCATCGCCCACGTGGCCCACCAAGAAATACGGCAGACCGCTGGCATTCGCTTCATCGACCGAATCGAGCAGCGCATCGGCGAGGCGGGATATTGGTACGCAAGTGTCGGTCGAAATCGCGCGGCAGCCAGGCTTGCTTTGGATGGCGGCGAAGTAGGCGTTGTGCCGGGCATGCCAGAGTTTGCTGCGAGCCTCGGGCGTGCTGGCGTATTCGAAAGCTTGGCCGCCATTGTCCTTCGCCAGCTCCTGCACTGTTTCAATCTGCTCTGCGACGCCATTGGGTGAGCCGTGAAATTCCAGCATCAGGGTCGGCTCTTCGCGCAGGGTGGTTTTGCTGTGCGCGTTCACCATGCGCACCGTATTGCCATCAATCAGCTCGACGCGCGCAATCGGCACACCGAGCTGAATCATTTGAATCACGGTGGCCACCGCATCGCGGATGCTGGAAAACGAGCAAAGCGCAGCTTGAATCGTCTCGGGAATCGGATACAGGCGCAGCGTGATCTCTGTCATGATGCCCAGCGTGCCTTCTGAGCCCACCATCAGGCGCGTGAGGTCGTAGCCAGCGGAAGACTTCTTCGCGCGTGAGCCGGTGCGGATGATGTCACCCTGCGCCGTGACGACTTCGAGTGCAAGCACATTCTCGCGCATCGTGCCGTAGCGCACCGCATTCGTGCCGCTGGCACGTGTGGCGCTCATGCCGCCAATCGTCGCATCCGCGCCAGGGTCAATCGGAAAGAACAGGCCGGTGGATTTGATTTCGTTGTTCAGAGCAATACGACAGACGCCCGCTTGCACGGTCACGGTGAGGTCTTCAGCGTTCACCGACAAAATCTTGTTCATGCGGCTCACATCAATGCTGATGCCACCTTCAACCGCCAGCAAATGCCCCTCCAGCGACGAGCCCA
>JBJTSL010000168.1:0-3708 GCA_046076625.1 Allobrachymonas sp. | reverse complement strand
TACCTCTGGGCGTTTTGCGCGATGTCGGTGGCGCCTGCGGTTTTGTTTTGGTACAGCACTCCGATTTTGATGTTCTTTTGTGCTTTGTTCATCGTGACGTATGTGGCGGCTTATTTGATGATCGTGCGTTTTAAAACGCCGAGATGGTTGCGGATCCATCGCTAGCCGCGCACGTGAAAATGCCTGCCTCTCGACGAAGAGGGCAGGCACTGTCTTTTTGTGATTCACTCTTCGGCAATCAGGTTTGGTCGTCAATGGCGGCGCCTGTCGCATGATTGGTGCAGGAATCAATGCCGCCATCTCGGGCTTTTTCGCTGGCATACATTTGGCTTTGGCCAATCACTTGGTGGTTGCCTGCTTTCAAGACGAAATAGGGTTCGCCTTTGGTGCTGGTGAGTTTTTCAAAGCGACTGGCATCTGCGGCATTTTTTTTCACGGAGGCGATGCCGTTTTGGGCGCTGGCTTTGCTTTCGTACATTTCGCTTTGCAAAATGTTTTGGCCATTGCTGGCGAGAAGGCTGAAATAGAACTTGTCATTCTTTGACTTTTTGAGCTCGAACTTGCCGGCCATGATGTGGATTCCTTGTGGGTAGGTTGCAGCGGGAGATGCTGTAACTGCTTTGTAGCGCCAAAGTGCTCTTTTTGCAAGCGGTGCATGAAAGTGAACGTGAGACGCTTGCAACAGTGCAACATCCGCGTGCAGGAAGTCATATCTGGAGAGGGCAGAGCCCGGATATCATGCGCAAGTGAGCTTCTTTGCCATCATTTTTGCCTTGCTCTTGGAGCAGGTGCGACCTGTGCCTTTGGACAGCGCTGTGCATCGCACGGCTTGGAGCTGGGCAAGGGGCTGCGCCCGCAGCTTGGATGCGGGGCGTTCTCACCATGGCATAGTGGTGTGGATTGCCGTAGCCTTGCTGCCCGCATTGTTGGCATTCGGCGTGCATGCCATGCTGGTGATGATCTGGGGCTGGGTGGGCATGCTGCTGGCTTTTGCTTGGCATGTAGCGATTTTGTATGTGACGCTGGGGTTTCGGCAATTCAGCCACCATTTCACGGCCACCCGCGATGCACTGGAGGTCGGCGATACCGAGCAGGCGCGCCAGCTGCTGGCCGCTTGGATACGCCTCCCGCTGGATCAGTTGCCCAAAGATACCCTGCTCAAAACTTTGATGGACCATTCGGTGGTGGCGGCGCACAGGCATGTGTTTGCGGTGCTGGGTTGGTATGCGGTGCTCGCAGCCTTGGGGCTAGGGCCGGCAGGAGCGGTACTCTATCGCATGAGCGAATTCGCCTCACGGTTCTTTCACACCAGTCACAGCGACGATACCCACAGCTCGGTCTATTCAAGCCAGCATGCGCCTGAGCCCGCAGTTTCAGCGCCGATCAGCAGCGCATCGACCCAAAAGGCGGCGCAAACCGCGTGGTGGTGGATCGACTACCTGCCAGCGCGACTCACATCTTTGGGCTTTGCCGTGGTGGGCAGCTTTGAAGAAGTGCTGGAAGCTTGGCGGGGGCATGATCGCGCGGCGACTTCTCACGATGGTTTGATTCAAGCGTGTATGGCTGCGGCTTTGAATCTCAAAGGCGAGTTGCAAAGCGCCCATTTGCGCAGCATGGTGGGCTTGGTGTGGCGCTCGTTGGTGCTGTGGCTGATGCTGATGGCGCTCTTGACTCTGGCCAGACTGGTGGGTTAGAAAGTTTTTGCGCTCAATTCAGCAAATAATTTACTATAAATATCATAGCGCTTCACGCAGATTTCATGCCGGCGAACAGCCGTTTTTGCGTCAAAAATCACTTTTTCACGAACCCCACAGCCTGGCTCATGCAAATGCGTGCAGTTGTAGAACTTGCAGTGACCCAGATGCTCGGCCAGATCGGGCATGAGGCTGGCAAGCTGCATGGGCTCGATGTGGTGCAGGCCAAACTCTTGGAAGCCGGGGCTGTCGATCAGGGCGGTTTGCCTAGACTCGTCGAGCCAATACAAGGTCGTGGATGTCGTGGTGTGTTTGCCTGAGTTGAGCGCTTGAGAAATCTCCTGCGTGCGGATCTGCTCATGGCGCGCTTGTGGTGCAAGTAAATTGACCAAGGTGCTTTTGCCCACGCCGCTTGGGCCCAACACCAGCGTGGTTTTGCCTTGCAACTTCCCCATCAAAGCGCGACGGTCGGTATCACTGGACAGGCGCAGCGACAGCGGCATCACGCCATAGTGCATCTGACGATACGCGACAAGCCGCTCCCATGCCCTCTCAAAAGGCTCAGGCAAATCGCTTTTATTCAAGGCGATGATAGGCGCAATTTCGGCGGCTTCGCAGGCGATCAAGGCGCGTGCGAGCTGGCTCTCTGAGAACTCGGGCTCAGCTGCAATCAAGATCAGGGCTTGATCCAAATTGGCGGCAAAGGCTTTGGTGCGAATCTCGTCTTGCCGATACAGCAAATTGCGCCGCTCATCGACCCGCTCTATCGTGCCTTCACCTTCTGTGGCTAGCCACTGCACTTTGTCGCCGACGACGACCGTGGATTTCTTGCCGCGTGGGTGGCAAATCGTGCGCCGCCCATCGGGTGATTCCACCAAGCAATGTCGCCCAAAGCTGGCAACCACCAAGCCGAGTTCGAGGTCTTGCGCTGTCTTCAACGGGCTTTGACCAACGCATCCACCTCGGTGGCGCATTCGATATCGGTGATGGAAATCCCATTGACATCATGCGTATTGAAACGCACAACGCATCGGTTGTAATGCACACTCATATCCGGGTGATGATCATGCCGCTCGGCGACGAAGGCCACGGCATTCACAAAGCTCATGGTTTCCAGGTAGTTGTCGAAGCGAAAGGTTTTTTGAATCGCCACATCAGCGCCATCGCCGTCTAAAGTCCAGCCTGGAATATCAGCCATCTTTGCTACGATTTGAGGAGCACTCAGCGCAGATCTCATGCCGGCTATCCACAGTTTTTTCTTTAAATCGCTCATCTCAAGCTCCCATGCGAGCCAAGCGCTCAGACGCAGGCGGATGCGAGTAGTAAAACTTCACGAACCAAGGGTCTGGCGTGAGCGTGGAGGCATTGTCTTCGTAGAGTTTGAGCAAGGCGCTCTTCAAATCTGTAGCTTGCGTTTGGCTCACCGCATAGGCATCGGCCTCAAACTCGTGCTTGCGCGAAAGCTGGGCAACCAGTGGCGAGATGAACACGGTGAACACGGGCACAGCCATCATGAACAGCAGCAGCGCAATCGCCGAATTCGCGCCCTGAACATCTGCTGTGATCGGGCGCACGCCAAGGCCAAGGTAAAACCAAAGCTGATTGCTCAAGTAACCCAGCAGTGCGAAGCCAGCCAAGCTCATGGCAAACAGGCTCGCCATGCGCTTGATGATGTGCTTGTGTTTGAAATGACCCAGCTCATGCGCGAGCACCGCGTCCACCTCGCCGGGCGTGAGGCTTTTCAATAGCGTGTCAAAAAACACCACTCGCTTGCTTGCCCCAAAACCTGTGAAATACGCATTCGCATGCGCGCTGCGCTTGCTGCCATCCATGACGAACAATCCCTTGGCCGTGAAGCCGCAGCGGTTCATCAGAGTTGTGACACGTTCTTTCAAAGTCTCGTCTTGCAAGGGTTCAAATTTATTGAACAGCGGTGCAATGAAGGTGGGATAAATCAGCATCAGCAGAAGATTGAACCCCATCCACACGCCCCAGGCCCAGAGCCACCAGAGAT
>JBJTSL010000167.1:0-2145 GCA_046076625.1 Allobrachymonas sp. | reverse complement strand
CCTCTGGTTTTCAGATGCCAGTGTCGAAGCTGATCAGCATGACGGGCGTGGCTACCTTCGTGTTGGCTCCGTTTGGTGCCTTTGCCTTGAATCTGAGCGCCATCACGGCCGCCATCTGCATGGGCAAAGAAGCGCATCCTGAGCCCGACAAGCGCTACATTGCCTCCTCAGTCTGCGGCATGATCTACATCTTCATCGGCCTGTTTGCCAGCATCGTCACGGCTTTGCTCACGGCGTTTCCTAAGGAACTGATTGCAGCAATTGCGGGTTTGGCGCTCTTGGGCACGATTGCCGGCGGCTTGGCCACCGCTTTGCAAGACGAGAAACACCGCGACGCGGCCATCATCACCTTCCTCGTCACACTCAGTGGCGTAACACTCGCAGGCATCGGCGCTGCCTTCTGGGGCGTGGTAGCGGGCAGCCTGGCGCTGTTTGTGCAAAACTACCGGGCCAAGACCTAGAAGCCTGAAAGTAAAAATGCACATTCTCTTTATTGCCGATCCCCTCGAAGCCTTCAAAACCTACAAAGACAGCACCTTCGCCATGATGCGCGCGGCAGCTGCGCGTGGCCACAGCTTAAGCGCTTGTGAGCCCAAAGATCTGATGCGGCAAAGCGGGGGGCTCGTGACAGGCTATGTGCGTGATATCTCACTCACCGGCGAGCTTGAAAACTGGTTCACCTCAAAACAAAACAAACCTAACGAGCGCCCTGCTCCGCTCAAGGGTTTCGATGCCGTGATCATGCGCAAAGACCCACCGTTTGACAGCGAGTATTTCTACGCCACGCACCTGCTCGAACAAGCTGAACGCGAAGGCGCGAAGGTGTTTAACAAAGCCCGCTCACTGCGCGACCATCCGGAAAAACTGGCGATCATGGAATTCCCCCAATTCGTCTCGCCCACGCTCGTCACGCGCGATGCTTCAGACATCAAACGCTTTCATGCTGCACACCAAGACATTATCTTGAAGCCACTTGACGGTATGGGTGGCGCGGGCATCTTCCGTGTGAAGGCCGATGGCCTGAACTTGGGCGGCATCATCGAAACACTCAATCAAGACGGCGCGCAAACCGTGATGGTGCAAAAATTCATTCCCGCTATTGACAAGGGGGACAAACGCATCCTCGTGATCAACGGTGCGCCTGTGCCCTACAGCCTCGCCCGTATTCCGCAAGGCGGCGAAGTGCGCGGTAATTTGGCGGCGGGCGGCAAAGGCGTGGCTCAGCCGATTTCACAGCGAGATCGCGAAATTGCAGAGCACATCGGCCCTATCCTCGCCAAACGCGGCTTGTTTGTGATCGGGCTGGACGTGATTGGCGAGCAGCTGACCGAAATCAATGTGACCAGCCCTACTTGCTTCCAAGAAATCACCGACCAAACCGGTTGGGATGTGGCCACGCATTTCATCACACAGCTTGAATTACTATTAAATTTATAGCGTTCTATGCAGATTCTATGCCGGCGAACGGCGGATTTTGTTTGAAATTCACCCCCTAAAGGCGTCTCTCAGCCTGTACACACGGCCAGCAGCCTGTCCGTTAAAATTCAGCTCAAGTTACAAGCCGGTTACCAAAACGCGGCACACAGGTTTCAATCTCCCGGAGTTTTCACCATGCCACTCGTCTCCATGCGCGAGCTGCTCGACCACGCAGCAGCCAACAACTATGGAATCCCCGCGTTCAACGTCAACAATTTAGAGCAAGTGCAAGCCGTGATGGAAGCGGCCAAGGAAGTCGGCGCTCCTGTGATCTTGCAGGCCAGCGCGGGTGCTCGCAAGTATGCGGGCGAGCCGTTCATCAAGCACTTGATTCAAGCCGCGATTGAGCAATACCCCACGATTCCGCTTGTCATGCACCAAGACCACGGCCAAAGCCCCGATGTGTGCCAAGGCGCGATCAATCTGGGTTTCAGTTCCGTGATGATGGATGGCAGCTTGGAGGCCGATGGCAAAACCATTGCCAGCTATGACTACAACGTCGATGTGACACGCCAAGTCGTGGACATGGCTCATAAGCTCGGCGTGACGGTCGAAGGCGAGCTCGGCTGCTTGGGATCGCTGGAAACCATGAAAGGCGACAAAGAGGACGGCCATGGCACCGATGCGACCATGACGCGCGAACAACTCCTCACCGACCCCGAGCAGGCA
>JBJTSL010000166.1:0-6038 GCA_046076625.1 Allobrachymonas sp. | reverse complement strand
GCTCCGCTGGCCTTGATCTTGGCTGCATATGGCGCAAAGTCTTTGATGCGCCCGAGCGGATGCAGCTCTTCGCCGGCAATCTGCACATCGGCGCGCTGCACGCCCAGTTGTTGGCGTGCCTCGCGCAGCACGGCTTGGCCAAAGCTGTAGTTCTGCCCTATCAGATAAACGGATTTGAGCGAACGGTCTTCGCGCAATACTTCCATCAGCGCCGCCATGCGCATATCCGCATGCGCATCAAAGCGAAAGTGCCAAGGGCTGCATTTCTCGTTCGTCAAAATCGGATCCACCGCAGAGTAGTTGAGAAACATCACACGCTTGCCTGGCTCGCGCTCATTATGTTTGTTCACCGCCTCGATCAGTGCGGCGGCAATCGCCGAGCTGTTGCCCTGCATGATGATCTGCGCGCCATCATCCAGCGCCGCGCGAAAAGCCGCCAGCGCCTCTTCAACCTGGCCTTTGCTGTCATAGCGCCCAATCTCCAGCGGTCTAGCTGCTCCGCCCTGAACGGCGATGCCACCACGCGCATTGACCCGCTCCGCGGCCCAGACGAGATTGCGAAACACGGCCTCTCCGGTGTTCGCAAAAGCGCCCGAGAGTGCCTCCACCATTGCTATCTTAATAGGAGCACTTTGCGCAGTCTTTATGCCGGAGTAGGCCTTAAAGGGAGTCAAAAAAGCGGCCAATGGTAAGGCCACAGAGGCGCTTTTCAAGATCGTGCGTTTAGAAAAATTATTGCTCAATGGCATCTACCTTCTCCCTTGAAACTCTGCACAGCAGCCGCAATTGCCAGCCATGCAGCAACTTGTGCCCTGCCATGGTGGCAAGAACGCGAAAGCTGCGTAGTGTACTAGGAGTTCATCATGTTTTTTGCACCCTCTGTATTTGTTCGTACCGGCCATCCCTTTGCCCGCAGCGCAGTGCCTGCCCGTTTCTGGAATCACTCGGATTTTGACCGCGCATGGGATGCACAGCAAGCCAGCGTGGAGAGCGATGACAACACCATCACCTTGACTTTGGATGTACCCGGCTTGTCCAAGGAGCAACTCACCATCGGTATCGAAGGCCGCATGTTGCGCATTCGCGCCAAAGACGATGCGCCACGCAGCTTCAAAGCGGCTTACAAAATTGGCAGCGATGTGGATGCCAGCAAGAGCGAAGCGAAGTTGGAGAACGGCGTACTGACTTTGAAATTTGCAAAAGTCGCGCCTGAAAGCCGCGAGACGCTATTGACCATCAACTGATGACACGCACACGAAGCTCTCAACAATTGCGCAGATGATGCGCTTGATCATGGCCTAACGCAACAAGGTATCCGATAGACATCCTCGGACACCTTGTTGCGTCTATGTTTTTGTGCAGGACAGATAGACGACCACTCAAGCCTTTCACCGTCTTGACAAAAGCTCGTGCTGCTTCGTAATGATGGCGTAATTTCAGCTGATTACATTGATAAGAAATCCAACACTCATAACAAGCGTTTAACAGCTTGACAGTGTGTAGCTGTGTAGTCAATTGTGATCATTGAGAGGTATACAGTATGGGTGCAAACCAGTTCACTTTTATGAACAGGGCAAAGAGTCAAGCCGAAGGCATCGCCGGGCGTTTTGAGGCGAGCTTTGATTTCAACGAAGACATCAGGCTTGCCGCGAATCAGTTAAGCGGCGATCCAGAAGCGCATTCAATGACCGAAGAAATCAATGCCATCTGTGAATTGGTAGAAAAACTCTCTACCTCCATAGATGGCGATCAAGCCGCTCGCAACCAATTTGGCTCGCTCAGTGTGGAGCTTTTATTGGTGCTGCGAAAGCATCGCACCCGCATGAGCCAGTTGCCCCCAAGCTGGCAACGCCTGCCTGAGTTCTCCAACTACACCACCTCACTGAGCGACCTACGCATCTTGATCGGCCAGCTCATGATTCAGCCACGCGCAGAGCAAATACACCTGTCGCTTGCGCAAGATATCGAAACATTGGGCTTTCGAGCTGTGGATGAAGGTCTGAACATGATCATGGTGCATAAGAATTTAGTGAGCCGTCCGGCGTCAAATCGCGTATCTTCTGCTGCTAGCAGGCTGTTACCGTCAAGCGCGGTGTAAGCCCATCAAATCGTCGATTTCTAATCAGAACGCTCCGCGGCCTGAATTAGTCATGCACTTGCGATCTGGTCGAGCGGCCAGCGCGGCTTCACATCAAAAGCGTAGTCCCTTGAGGGTTGCGCAGTTTTTGTTTGCACACGCATGGCAGCTGCTAGGGCAATCATCGCACCATTGTCGGTGCACAAATGCAACTCTGGGTAATGAACACGGATTCCGAGCTTTGAACAGGTGGCATTGAGCTGCGCTCGCAAGCTCTGATTCGCACCTACGCCTCCCGCAACCACAAGGCGCCTGAGCCCAGATTCCTGCACCGCCTTGAGCGATTTCTTCACCAGCACTTCAGTAATCGCCGCTTGAATGCTCGCAGCCAAGTCGTGCAGGGTTTGCTCAGCAAGAGATTCAACCCCAGCGCCACCCACCGTTGCTCCCTCAGGCGCATCGCCCACGAGGCGCTTGACTTGGGTGAGCACCGCTGTCTTCAAGCCTGCAAATGAAAAATCCAAATCGCCGCTGTGCAGCAACGGCCGGGGGAATTTGAACGCGGTAGCGTCTCCGCGGGCGGCCAGTTTGGCCAACAAAGGCCCGCCCGGATAAGGCAACCCCAGCAACTTGGCCGTTTTGTCAAAGGCCTCACCTGCAGCATCATCAATCGTCTCGCCAAGAAGCGCATACTCGCCCACGCCATCCACCCTCATAAGCTGCGTGTGGCCGCCACTGACCAGCAGCGCAATGAACGGAAACTCGGGCGGGTCTTCGCTCAAAAACGGCGAGAGCAAATGCCCTTCTAAATGATGCACACCCAAGACAGGTTTGCCCAATGCGCTGCCCAAGGCACAAGCCGCCGCTGAGCCCACCAGCAAAGCGCCTGCCAAACCAGGCCCGCGCGTGCACGCTATCAATTCGATAGCACCTAGCGCATAATTCGCGCCGGCAAGGACCTGTTTTGTCAACGGAATCAGCCTGCGAATATGATCACGGCTCGCCAGCTCCGGCACCACGCCCCCATAGGCGCGATGCATCTCAATTTGACTGTGCAAAGCCGCACCCAGCAACTTGGGGATGCTCCGTTCTGGTGCGCTCAGCTCGACTTGCACCAAAGCAACGCCTGTTTCATCGCAAGAAGATTCAATACCTAGGATCAACATGGAAGATTTCACTTGGCCTGAATTTTGCACCATTCAGAGCATGAGCTGTTGATTTGCATCCAATATTGACCCGGGTTTTTCATCCAAAGTTGACCCGGGTAAAGGCAGTATAAAGCCCTGCTAAACGGCTGTGGATAAGTCTTTGATTGGTGATGAATCTCCTTGAGGGTTGGATGTTGCTTTGGCTTTAGAAGCTTTCGCAGGGGTTGCAACCCCTGCGGCGATTTTTGGCTGACTGCTTGAGTGCTTAAAGCGCCAACTTTGATTGCCTGTCTCCACGATGTGGCAGTGATGCGTCAATCGATCGAGCAACGCCGTCGTCATCTTGGCGTCCCCAAAGACCTGTGCCCACTCAGCAAAGCCGAGGTTGGTTGTAATCAACACACTGGTGCGCTCATACAGCTTGGACAGAAGATGAAACAGTAATGCACCTCCGGCTTGGCTGAACGGCAAATAGCCCAGCTCATCCAGAATCACCAAATCGACGTACATCAGCCGCAGCGCTATTTGCCCGGCCTTGCCGGCAGCCTTCTCCAGCTCCAGCGCGTTCACAAGCTCCACCGTGGAGAAGAAACGCACCCGCTTGCCATACTGCTGAATGGCCTGCACGCCAATGGCAGTTGCCAAATGCGTCTTGCCAGTCCCAGGCCCACCGATGAAGACCGCATTGTGCGCAGCTTGCATGAATTGGCCTGCGTGCAGCTTGCGCACCAGCGCCTCATCCACATTGGCCTCGTCAAAGGCAAAGCCAGCCAAATCGCGGTGCGCAGGAAACCGAGCCGCACCCATTTGGTAAGCGGTCGAGCGCACCGAACGCTCGGCCGCTTCGCTTTGGATGAGTTGTTGCATGAAGCTCTCAGGGTTGAATTCGGTATGGCGGGCCAGAGCCGCAACTTCGGTAAACCCCGCAGCCATGCCGTGCAGCTTGAGCTGCTTTAGGCTTGCAATGATTTGCGCACTCATGGCCGCACCTCACTGACTTGACGCAGTTGCTCATAGCGATGCAGATTGGCCTGCGGCTCAACGCGCAGCTTCAACGCCGTGCGCTTGTTGAGCTCCTGCACCAAAGTCTGCGCCTGGCATTCTGTGGTCGCTGGCAACTGGCTCTTGAGCCGCGCCAGTACATTGAGCACATGCTCTGCGCTGGGTTTGCCTGCCTCCAGGGCCAACTCCACCGCGACCAATACCGCCTCCAAGCCATGATGGGGAACAGCTGCGAGCACCTGCGCCATGACAGCGTCACCGCCGCTTTTGCGCAGCAGTAGCGCTTGCAGTTGCTTGAGCGGCGCCGGCATGGACTCAAACGGTGCGCCGTTGCGCAAGGCGCCAGGTTTGCGCTCGATCAGATTGATGTAGTGCTGCCAGTCATACGTGATTTGATTGCGCTCAAAGCTGCGTGCGTGTTTGGCCACAGTCACTCCATCAGCTACTGCCATGATGTGATCGGGGTAAATGCGCAAACTGAGCATGCCATGGGCGTGCTCAGTCGGAACGCTATAGCGGTTGCGCTCCAGATGCACCAAGCCGGTGCTCGATACTCTGGCCAGCAGCTCAACGTAGCCGTCAAAGGCACGTGGCACGGGCATGAGCTGGGTGCGCTCATCCTGCAGGGCATCAGCTACTTTCATGGCTGGGTAGTCGGGGTGGTTCAACTCTCGCCAAGCCAGTGTGCATTGCTCGGCCAGCCAAGCGTTAAGCTCGGGCCAATCGCGCCATCGCCGATCTTTGGCCCGATGCCAGATGCTTGCACGGCGATCGCGAACGTTCTTCTCGACGATCCCCTTCTCCCAGCCGCTGGCGACGTTGCAGAACTCGGGCTCAAACAGGTAGTGCCCCGTCATGGCCTCAAAGCGGCTGTTGATCTTGCGCTTCTTGCCAGCGAGCACCTGATCAACAGCAGTCTTCATATTGTCGTAAATGCCGCGCTGGGGTACCCCGCCAAAGGCTGCGAAGGCTCTGGCGTGCGCGTCAAAGAGCATTTCGTGGCCTTGCGATGGATAGGCTACCAGCCAGAAGGCGCGGCTTGATGCAAGTTTGGTGTGAGCCAACTCAACGCGCCTGCGCAGTCCGCCAATGAAGGTGTATTCGGTGCTCCAGTCAAACTGGAAGGCCTCGCCATGGGCGAATTTCAACGGGATGAAGGCCGCTTTAGCGCTGGCTAACCCCTGCTGTAGTTTCCATGCCCTGGCAAATGCGCATACCCTGGCGTAACTGCCGCTGTAGCCCATGGCCACAAGCTCTTGCCACATCTGACTTTTGGTGCGCCTGTCTCGCTTATTGCGCCCAGCATCTGCTTTGAGCCATTGACGCAGGGTCTCTGCGTATGCATCGAGTTTGCTCACCGCCACTCGCTTGGGGTATTGCGGCTCGACTCGCTGTGGCTGTCGCAGCCAGGTGCGCAAGGTGTTGCGCGATAGACCCGTTTGGCGGCTGATTTCTCTGATCGATAGCTTGTCTCGAAAGTACAAGCGCCTTATCTTGGCTAATGTTCCCACTTCTGAATCACTCCTGATTCTCCTGTGCATAACTTGGCATGCACAGGCGTTCTAACAGGGGTCAAAATTGGATGAAAAAATGTGGCCTTAGTGGGTCAATTCTGAGTGAAATTCAACAGGTAAGCCACTTGTTGATGTCGCCTTCATACTCAGTCAGCATTGATGACATTAGCTTATCGAGTTCCTCGCGAGCAGTCGTCTTGGCCTTTTCTTGCTTGCTCCGTTCTTGGTCGGCTCGCGTACGCTCATTGACGATAGCTACCACGTCTACGCTGTGTCGGACCTTCTGAGCTCTTATCC
>JBJTSL010000165.1:0-5605 GCA_046076625.1 Allobrachymonas sp. | reverse complement strand
GGCCGACCGGATCACTCAACGCAGCTGCCAGCGCTGGCACAGGCTCTGCGGTGCTCGCAGGCATATCCAGATCAAAGCCCAGCATCTCCAGTGCCGAGCTGTGCAACCTGTCTACCCAAGCGCTCCAAGCGCAGCAGGTGTGGATCGAAGAAATTGCGGCAGGTGGCGGCAAACAGCGTACGGCCTTACCTTTCCGCTCCAGTGCGGACGCTTTGCGTTTGAATGGGCAGCTCATTCCGATTGTGTTGGAAGCTGCTACACCGACACCAGAGCCAATGCCAATTACGGCAGTCGCTGCTCCCGTTGAAGCGCCTGTACCAGCAGCCGTTGCAGAGCCTGCCATGGAGATGTTGAGCTTTGATCTGGATATGCCTGCGAGCACCGCAGAGCCCGTGCCAGCGCTAGCAGCTGCGTTGAGCGAGCCGGTCAGCCTGCCTGAGTTTGAGTTGCCAGTCATCAGCTTGCCTGAGGTGCAAGCTGCACCCGTGGCACCCACTGCGCCCGAACCTGCGACCGCCAGTACGTCTTCGGACGATTTCAGCCTGCATTTGGGCGATCTGGATGGCACACCGCCCACCCCTGTTTTGCTTGAGCCCGAGCCTATCATCACGATTGCGACACCCGTTGCAGCGCCCGCGCCTAGCGAAGCGCCTGCCACTCATTTGCAGGCAGCAGCAACCGACAGTGAAGCTTTGATGGACTTTGACTTCTCGCCGATGTTGTCTCCCACCGATGTGGCGAGCGCAGTAGCAGAATCAGCCAGTTCACCTGCACCCGAGGCCGTGGTGACTGCTGATGCGGGCTCGTCAATCGACGCAACCGCTCTCAGCGCCGAAGAAGCCAATGATTTAGTGACTGCCGAGGAGCTAGCGGCGTTTGAGCAAGCCATGATGGCGATGGATGCTGAGGCCGCAATGCCTGTAGCAGAAAATGCACATCAGCCTACTGCCCAAGAGTTGGCTGATCTTGTAAGCCTGGATGCGAGCCCTGACCAATCCATCACACTGGATGCAAAGGATTTGGAGGCGTTTGAAGGCATGTCGGCTCCTGTGCCCGATACCCCTGTTCTAGCCAGCGCCAATTCTTCGCAGATGACCATGGTGGCGCCTGCTGCCACGGTGGTACAAACATTGCCTCAAGAGTTGAACGCAGATTTCGGCGCGGGTTTTGACTCTCAAGGCACTATGCCTGCGAGTTTGGAGGCATCTTCTCGTGGCAAAGAGCCGGGAGATCTTGGCATTGATTTGGGTTGGGTCACAAATAGTGCGCCTCAGGAATCAGCGAATGAGCCACCCTCCAATAAGTGGGGCCTAGGCGCTGCTGCTGTCGCTGCATTCGGCGCAGGTGTGGCGGCAGTAACTGGGCGCGAGCAATCGACGGTTTTACCGATGGCTGCGGCCATGCCCAGCAGTTTCAACGCCGACGAGCAAGTCAAGGCCATTGGGCCGTTGCGCGTGAGCTTGCCGCTATACAACGTGTATTTGAACGAGGCCGATGAGTGGTCGCGCCGTTTGTCCACGGTGTTGGCAGAGTGGGCGATGGAGCCGCATGCCAAAGTGCCCAACGATGCGGTGGCGTTTGCTCATTCGTTGGCAGGCAGTTCTGGCACGGTAGGGTTTTCTTCCCTGTCGGGTTTGGTACGCAATTTGGAAAATACTCTTTTGCACATGCAAACCATCGAACAAGATGGCGAGTATGACCCGCACGTGCATGCCAGTTTGTTTGTTGGCGCAGCAGAAGAAATCCGCCACTTGCTGCATCAGTTTGCTGCCGGTATCTTGAAAGACAGTTCAGCCAAAGTCGAAGCGGATTTGCTGTACTGTCTGCAAGCACCTTATCCTGTGAGTGAGCCTGCAAGCGAGCCCATCCGTGCAGAAGTGTTGACAGTGGAGGAATCTGCTGGGAGCCTTGATTTTGAGAAAGATGCGGCATTCGCCGGCATCGAACCTGCATCGAATGCTATTGAAATAGTAGCAATTCCTGAGCCTGAAAATTTGCCCGCTGTTGAGTCAACCGCACTGGCTGAGCCTGTTCAGAGTTGGGTAACGCCGGAGATCGCTGAACCTATGGTCGGTGCGCAAGAGCCTGTACCCGTGGTGCAAGCCGTTTCACCCGTTGCGCCGGTCGTCGCTGCCATCGCTTCAGTAGCCGCTGCTGCCACGGTGTTGCCTGTTGCGTCTGCTGCTGGCCTGACCGAAGCGCCTGTGCTCGCCGTTCGAAGCCGCCAAGTGGCGCAAGATGAGCTCGATGATGAGATTGACGCGGTCGATGCGCTTGATCCTGATTTGTTTGAGATTTTTGAAGAAGAGGCCCAGGAGATTTTCCCGGCCACGGCCTCTGCGCTGCGCCAGTGGACGGCTCGCCCGGACAACATGAGTGCACGTGGCGAAGTGCTGCGTGGTTTGCACACGCTCAAAGGCAGTGCGCGCTTGGCCGGCGCTATGCGCTTGGGCGAGTTGGCTCACCGCATGGAATCAAGTGTTGAGGCGCTGCCGCATGAGGGCGCGCAAAGTACTGACATTGAAGCCCTGATGGCACAGTTGGACGGTATGCAGCACAACTTTGACGTGTTGCGCAATCCCGCTCTAGCAGCGCAACAGTTCGTGCCAGCGGCGCAGCCCGTTCAATCTGCTTCGGCAGACACGATAACTTCTCTATCACCCGGTTCGGGCATCGTATTGCCTGCCGCCGCTGCGGCGGCTATGGCTTCCAACGTCTCCTCCTTGAAGCCAGTGGCCGCTGCCGTGGGATTGTCCGCTGCGGGATCAGGTGTTGCGCCCGCAAGTGCCATGCGCAGCACGCCAGGCCAAACCGTTCGCGTGCGCGCTCAGTTGCTTGATCGCTTGATGAACCAAGCTGGTGAGGTGATGATCACGCGCGCCCGCTTGGAAGCGGAATTGTCGCAGTTGCGCGGCTCTCTCTCTGATCTGACTGGCAACCTAGAAAAAATGCGCCAGCAGCTGCGCGAGCTTGATGTGCAGGCGGAATCTCAGATGCAAACCCGCATTCAGCAGGCCAAAGACACCGAGGAAGAGTTCGACCCACTGGAGTTTGACCGCTACACACGCGTGCAGGAGCTCACCCGCATGATGGCTGAGTCGGTCAACGACGTGGCTACCGTGCAGCGCAACATTCAGCGCACGATTGAATCGACCGAAGACGATTTGATCGCCCAAGCCCGCCAAACCCGCGAGTTGCAGCGCGATTTGCTGCGCACGCGCATGGTGGAGTTTGAAGGCATTTCCGAGCGCCTGTACCGCGTGGTGCGTCAAGCGGGCAAAGATGCGGGCAAGCAAGTGAAGCTCGATATTTTGGGCGGCACGATTGAAATGGACCGTGGCGTGCTGGACCGCATGACCCCCGCCTTCGAGCATTTGCTGCGCAACTGCGTGGCGCATGGCATTGAAGCCGCAGAGGCGCGCGCGGCGGCTGGCAAATCGGCCAGTGGTGAAATCGTCATTACCTTGCACCAAGAGGGCAATGACGTATCGATTGAATTCCGCGACGATGGCGCGGGCCTGAACATCGCGCGCATCCGCGAAAAAGCGATTGCTCAGGGCTTGATTGGCAACGATGCGGCTTTGGCTGACAACGATGCCGCGAACTTGATCTTCACCCCGGGCTTCTCGACCGCTGCCACAGTGACCGAACTCGCAGGCCGTGGTGTGGGCATGGACGTGGTGCGCTCCGAAGTGGTGGCGCTCGGTGGCCGTATCGAAACAGCAACCTCCCAAGGACAAGGTACCAGCTTCAAGCTCGTCTTGCCATTGACGACCGCTGTGACGCAGGTGGTGATGGTACGCGTGGGTGAGCTCGCCATTGGCGTGCCGGCCAACCTGATTGAAATTGTGCGCCGCGCTCCGCAGAAAGACATTCAGCAGGCTTACAACAGCGGCACTTACGAGTACGCCGGCGAGAGCCTGCCCTTCTATTGGGCTGGCGCACTCTTGCAGCACTCCGCGGCCAGCACAGAGCCAGCGACGAAAACCCTGCCTGTGGCGGTGTTCCGTTCGGCTGCTCAAAGGGTTGCAGTCCATATCGACGAGGTGCTGGGCAACCAAGAGGTGGTGGTGAAAAACCTCGGTCCCCAATTGTCGCGCCTGCCTGGTTTGGCCGGCATGACGGTGCTGGCCTCGGGTGCAGTCGCCTTGATTTACAACCCAGTGGCACTGGCCACAGTGTATGGCGCACAAGCGCGTGCCATGAGCTTTGACCCCGCGCAGCCGCATGCCCTCGAAACCCAATCGCAGATGGGGGCGCTCGACCCTCGCATTTCGGACGCCGAGCCGCGCGAGCTGTCAGGCGATGCTGCCCCTGTGGTGCCACTCGTGCCAGCGAACCCAGCGTCCATCTCGCCGCCTGCCGTGCCGCTGGTTTTGGTGGTGGACGATTCGATCACCGTGCGCCGTGTCACGCAGCGTCTCTTGCAGCGCGAAGGCTATCGCGTGAGCATGGCAGCAGATGGCCTGCAAGCGCTGGAGCGCTTGGCTGAGGAGCTGCCGTCTGTGATCTTGTCCGACATCGAGATGCCCCGCATGGACGGCTTCGATTTCCTGCGCAACGTGCGCGGTAGCGCTGAATACAAGCACCTTCCCACCATCATGATCACCTCGCGCATTGCTGAAAAGCATCGCGAGCATGCTTTTGAGCTGGGTGCGAACCACTATTTGGGCAAACCGTACAACGAAGAAGAACTGCTCAGTTTGATTCGCCGGTATGCGCGGGAAGAAGCAACGGTCTAACCGTTGGCTGGCAAGGCAAAGCCATTTTGCCGCCAAGCTTCAAACACGCTCACAGCCACAGCATTCGAGAGGTTCAAACTGCGCTGCCCTTCACGCATGGGAAGTCGCAGGCGTTGCTCGGGTGGGAATCCATCACGCAAGTCAGCCGGCAGGCCAGCGGTTTCTGAGCCAAAGAGCAGCCAATCGCCCGCCTTGAAAGTCTGCGCAAAGACGCTGTGACTGCCGCGTGTGGTGAAGGCGAAGATACGCTCATGTTGGGGCTGGCAAGTTGCGAGAAATGCAGCCCAATTGGCATGTCGCGTTAGGCGGGTATATTCGTGGTAATCCAGCCCAGCTCGGCGCATGTGTTTGTCGTCAAAATTGAAGCCCAGCGGTTCAATCAAATGCAAAACGCAGCCCGTATTGGCGCAGAGGCGAATGACGTTACCCGTGTTGGGTGGAATTTCAGGTTGAAACAAGATCACGTTGAACATGCTCAGGATTGTCGCATTGGGTTTGCTGCGTGTGGGTGCTTCAAAAACTTCATGCAGAGTCTGGCGCGCTTCAAGCGGGCGCACAGGTAAACTTAGCACATATCAGCATCTAGCAATGTCTCTTTTCAAATCCGCCTCCACCGTCTCACTCTGGACGCTGGCCTCACGTATCACCGGGCTGGCGCGTGAACTGGTGGTAGCTGCAATGTTTGGTGCGTCTGCCATGACCGATGCATTTAACGTCGCGTTTCGTATTCCGAATTTGCTGCGTCGCCTGTTTGCAGAAGGTGCGTTCAGCCAAGCCTTCGTGCCGGTGCTGGCGGCGAGCAAGGAGAAGGATGGCGAAGAGGCGACCAAGCAATTGGTCGATCAAGTGGGCTCGGTCTTGCT
>JBJTSL010000164.1:0-6426 GCA_046076625.1 Allobrachymonas sp. | reverse complement strand
TGATTTGGCGCAATGGGGGCATGGCTTGGCGACGTATTTGAGCCAAGTGCCGCAGCTTGAAGCGCTCTTGGCTGAGCATGCTTATCTGCCCGATGTGGCTCGCGTGGAATGGGCGCTGCATGTGGCCGCGACGGCGAGTGATGCCGCGCTGGATGCGGAAAGTTTTCATTTGCTCAGCAGCCATGATCCCGCCCAACTTCACTTGATGCTCAGCCCCGGCAGCGCTCTGCTGCCCAGCGCCTTTCCTGTGGTGGCGATGGTTCAACTGCACGATGCACGCGCGGGGGATTTTCATGGTGCCGCGCGAGAAGCCATTTCGCAGCAAGAGCCGCAAACCGCACTCATCTGGCGGCAGGGGCTTCGCCCGATGCTGGCAGCGATTGATGCGGCATCGACGGGACTGATCGAGGCTTGCCTGCAAGCCCAGTCGCTCGCCCACGCGGTCGATACGGCTCTGGCGCAAACACCTGATTTTGATTTCGCCACTTGGCTTTCGCAGGGCGTGCAATCGAATCTGTTGATCGGCGTGAGCGAATAGTCACTTGCAGTTTTCCCCAATCACACACTAGAAAGATACAACATGAATATGACTCCCGCGCCTCTTTTTGCCTCACTGATTGATCCTATTTTGCGGGCCTGGATGCCGCTGCGTCAGCTGCTAGATGCGCTGCAAAACCCTGCGCTGCTGGCCGCACGTGTGTATGTGGCTTGGGTGTTTTTTGTTTCAGGACTCACCAAAATCCGTGATTGGGGTACCACCCTGGCGTTGTTTACCGACGAATACAAAGTGCCATTGCTACCGCCTGCGTTTGCTGCTTTCTTGGGCACAGCGGGGGAGCTGGTCTTGCCGGTGTTGCTGGTGATCGGTTTGGCCACACGCTTTTCTGCTTTAGGCCTTTTTGTTGTCAATGCTGTGGCCGTGATGGCTTTGCAAGAGATCGCGCCAGCGGCTTTGCAGCAGCATCTGTTGTGGGGCGCATTGCTTGCTGGGATTGCCATCTTTGGCGGCGGCAAATGGACTATGGAGCGCCGCTATTTAGGCTGCGCCTGATTCGTTGGGCAGCTCGCGGTAAGTTTGCATGGCCAGCAATAAATCTGCCCAAGCCTTGGCTTTGTCAGGCAGGTTGCGCAGCAAGTAGGCCGGGTGGTAGGTCACGATGACTGGAGCCTGGTAGCTCGTGTGTTGGAGGGTGTGCAAGCGGCCACGCAGTTTGCCGACGGGTTCGTTGCTGCCCGTCAAAGTTTGAATCGCGAACTTGCCCATGGCCAGGATGATCTTGGGGCGCAGCAGCGCGATTTGCCGCGCCAGATAGGGCTCACACATGGCCACTTCTTCGGGGCTGGGATTGCGGTTCGCTGGCGGGCGGCATTTGAGTACATTGGCGATATACACGCCTTCGCTTCTTGACAAGCCTTGGCCATCCTGGCCGATCTTCATTGCGGCAAGCATGTTGTCCAGCAGTTTGCCGGCTTGACCCACAAAAGGCTTGCCCTGCGCGTCTTCGTTTTCGCCCGGTGCTTCGCCTACGATCAGCCAATCGACCTGTGGAGTTTGGCCCACGCCAAATACCGTGTTCTTACGAGATTGGCACAGCCCACAGGCTTCGCAACTGGCCACGGCCGTTTGCAAAGCTTGCCAATCCATCTGCTCGATACCGGACGGGCGAGGCGCGAGCGAGATCGGGGCGGCCGCGGCGCTGGGCTGTGAGGTGAGAGATGGGGCAAGAGGCGCTACTTTTTTAGGAGCACTCTGCGCTGCTTCTATGCCGGCTGACCCCTTGTTTTGCTCAAAAACAGGCTTGGCAACCGCTTCCTGGGCGAAAACGGAAGTTGCCGCTTGCTGCGCCTCGGGCAGCCACAGCTTGATGCCCATGGCCTCCAGCATGCTGCGTTGGCGTTCATCCAGCGCGAAGTCAAAATCGGTGTCGCTCATGAGGCCACTGCGTAGTTCATCACCAGCGCATCTTCGCGTTGCGCGCCATCCAGCGGGTAGTAGCCCTTACGCTGGCCCACTCGGCGAAAACCATAGCGCTCATAAACCGCAATCGCTCGAGCCTTGCTCACGCGCACCTCCAGCCAGAGCCACTTGGATTGCTGCCGCACGGACCAGTCCACCAAATGGTCGAGCAGCACCCGAGCCCAGCCCTGCTTTTGAAACGCGGGCGCGACCGTGATATTGAGCAGATGCACTTCCTCCACGCCCTTCATGGCGATGTAGTAGCCCAGCAACTCGCTGCCTGTGCGCAGGGCTTGGCAGCAGTGGCCGTGGTGAATGCTGTCATTTATGTTGCCTTCGCTCCAGGGCCAGGGATAGGCGGCGCGTTCGGCCAGCATCACGTCGGTGAGCGCGCCCATGCGCATGGGCTCGAAATAGGCTTCCAGCGGCTGGAGGGATTCCCAAGCAGAAAGTGGGGGAGAAGGCAGTGCGCTCATGCAAGGGATTGTCGGCGCGGGTTCAAGCGTTCGTCAAGCTTGCGGCCTGCCGCTCGGCGGTGGTTTGCGCCACTTTGTCGCGCACGTACAGGGGCAGGGCGTTTGCAGCATCGGTCAAGCCGCCCGCTTCAATCAAAGCCGGGGCGAGGCAAAGCAAGGCACGCGCGGTGGGCAAAGCTTGCAGATAGGGCAAAGCCAAGGCCTGTGGCGAGAGCTGGGCATCCAAAGTGGGGCGAATGTTGCCAGCAATAAGGGGGAGTGGCTCGGGCACGCCATCCAAGAGATTTTGAGGCTTTTTAAGCAGTTCGCCGGCATCAATTCTGCGTGGAATGCTATCAAATTCGTAGTAATTGGCGTATACCTCGCCCATCCGCGCATCCAGCGCTGAGAGGATGTGACGATGTTGTGCGCCTTGCAAACGCGCCTCTTGCGCCACGATCATCAGCGTGTCCACTGGCAGCACCGGCAGATTCGCGCCGAAGGCCAAGCCCTGCGCCACAGCGCAGGCCGTACGCAGCCCGGTGAACGCGCCAGGGCCTCGGCCAAAGCAAATCGCGTCGAGTTGTGCGTAGGTCAACCCGGCTTGCTGCATCAAGGCCTCAATCGCGCCAATCATGCCGCTGGAAGCTTGCGCACCACCCGCTGCGTTGTGCTCCCACACCTGGCCGCCATGCTGCACGGCGATACTCATGTGCTCGGTAGACGTATCAAAAGCCAGCAGCTTCATGTTTTCACTGTTCCAGCAACGGGGGCAGCAACTGAGGCTGCACGCACGCCAACCACAATGCCCAAGGTCACCAAGGCCAAGCCCATTATCAGGTTCAAGCCCAGCGGTTCACCGAGAAAAATCACCGCGCCCAGCGCCGAAAGCCCCGGCACGATGGCCGTGAGCATGGTGCTGCGCACGGGGCCAAAATAGCGAATCATCTGTGTGAACGTGATACCTGAAATCACCACCGAGCCCATGCCCTGCCAGAAGGTTTGAAAGAGAATTTCCCACAGTGGCGCATTCGCCAGCTTGCTCACCAGCACGCCCGAGGCCACCAAAAGCGCATACACCGGCAAAAACGCCAACACGCAAAACACGATCACAGCAATCGTCGTGGGCACCGCATCCAGTCTGTACTTCCTGCACAAGACGGTATAAAACGCCCAGCAGCTGGAGGCAGTAACGAAAAGCACATCGCCCTTCCACACCTGCGAGCCGGAAGCCGAATCTGCATAAGCCTGCCATATGGATGCGCCGCCCACCAACAGCCCGCCGCAAAAAATCAGAATCAGCCCCAGCTTGCGGCCCCGGCTGAGAGATTCGCCGAGCAGTAGCACGGAAAGCAAAGCCGTCGTCAAGGGCAACAGACCCGGCATCAGCACGGAGCCATGCGCTGCGGGCGCAAATGTGAATGCGCTGTAAGCGAGCACCGCATATCCCACGCCGCCAAACAGCCCGAGCAGCACGGTGAGCTTGAGCGGCAGCGGAGATATCCACAACGAGGTGTCTGCAGAGGGGTTGTCAGCGCGCATTTTGCGCACGAGAAAATAGCCCCAAGGCAGTAGCACCAGCGCCGCGCCCACGATGCGGCAAAACACGATATCGAGTGGCGTGAGCGATTTCAGCGCCATGAACCTCGCCACCACAATGAACGAGGTCCAGATCGCGATGGTGATCACTGCCGAGGCGATGCCGATTGTTTTCGGCGAAAGCCGCTTGAAAAATTCCATCCCCCGATTATCGGGGGTAGGTCGTTCAGGCGCCCGGGCTCACTTGAACGGGTTGGCCAGCGCAAACCACAAACCGATCCCTGTGGCGATGATGAATGCCCCGTCGAGCACGCCCACCAACAGAAACACCTTGTTTTGCAACGGCTCCATCATCTCGGGCTGGCGGCTCGCCGCTTCCAAGTATTTAGAGCCCATGATGCCAATGCCAATGCACGAGCCAATGGCGCCAAGGCCGATCATGTGGCCGAAGGCGAGGGGGAGGAGGTTGATGTCCATGATGATGTCTTTCGTTCAAACAGGTTGGGAGACTTTCAGGTGAAGCGCTAAACCCACGACCAGCAACAAGGCGGCGCCAATATCGATCCACATCACATTGGCAATCGCCTGGCCGTGCGTTTGCGTGGCGGCAATCAGAGCAAAACCCAGCGTGCTGATCAGCGCCGCCACGCCAGCCGGTACGCGCCACTGCGGCAGGCCGATCGCGGCGAAGCAGGCGCAGGCCAATAAGCCAAAGAGCAGTGCGCGGTGCTGCATGAGGATCACCAGGTCTTGGCCCGGGCCCAGCGTCACGCCATAGGCACGCTCCAACATTGCGCGGCCCAGCAAGCCCGCCAAGGGCAGCAGATGGATCAGGCCCGTAACAGCAAAAGCGCCTCGGATCAGCCATTCGGTCCAAGCGGTGTTCACTTTTTTGCCTTGGCGGTGATGAAATAGAGTAGCGGGCCAAACGAGCCGCAAGTGATCGAAAAAACGGCCCAAGGCCAGAAGGGGCGGCCCGAGGCCTCGGCATCACGCTTCATAAACACGAGGAGCAAGCACATGGTGATCACCAAGTCTGCAAAAATCTGCCAACTTGCTGGATCGCGGGTGTAAAACATCAGCCAAGCGATCAAGCCGCCGTAGTGCACGAGGGTGTAGCCAGTCAATCCGCTGAACGCGATGAGAACAGTGACCAAGAGAGCTTTGTTCATGAGGATTCCTTTCAAAGTGCCTCTAGTCTGCGCGGCGTTTTGAATCGGCGCAATTACTTTGAAGGTAATTGCGAACGCGCTAAGCTGTGATTGAATGACGGTATGGAAACCGCCAACCCCACGCTTCGAGACACCCTGCAAACCGCGCGCAAATCAAAGCGCCTCAGCCAGCTTGAATTGGCCTTGCGCATGGGCGTGAGCCAGCGCCATGTGAGCTTTGTGGAGAGCGGCCGCGCCCAGCCCAGCCGCGAGCTGCTGCTGGCTTGGCTGCATGAGCTGCAAGCGCCGCTGGCGCTGCGCAATGTGGCTTTGCAGCAGGCAGGCTATGCGCAGGTTTACCGAGGCAGCGAGCTCTCAGACGCCGTGCTCGCGCCCGTGCGCGAGGCGCTTGGCCGTTTGCTTGCCGCGCACGATCCCATGCCTGCCATGGTGCTGGATGCGGCCTGGAATGTGTTGCAAATGAACCGAGGCGCGCAGTGGATGGCCGTCACACTCATGCCGTGGATTGCGCAACTCCCGCAAGATCAACCGATCAATCTGCTCGACGCCTTGCTGCACCCCGAAGGCATGACGCGGCAGATGACGAACTTGGAAGAGGTCGCGCCCGCGCTGCTCGCGCATCTGCGCGATGACGCGAGCGTAGTGCCTGAGCTGCTGCCCCGCGTGGAGCAATTCGCGATGCAAATCCAGCCGCGCTTGGGCAAACGATCTCTCGCGCCTTGGCCGCGCCAGATGGCTCCGGTGCTCACCACGCGCTTCGCCACTGCTCACGGCGAGCTGGCATTCTTCAGCATGTTCTCCACCTTCGGCACACCGCAAGACATCACGCTGGCCTCCCTGCGCGTGGAGCATGTGTTTGCGGCGGATGCGCACACGCGGCAAGTGATTGAGGCGCAACTGGGTTGAGCTGCCCTGAAAGTGACAGCGCAGAGAAAATTCGCGCGGCACAATGCCTCGCATGACAAGCCAAGAACTTTCCCCCGATGCAGTCCTTGCCCAATGGCAAGCCGAGCACACCCAATTTCAAACACGCCTCCAAGCAGGCGCCTACCCTGTTGGTGTGGCCACGCCTGAGCAAGTTCGCGGCAAAACAGGTTTGCAGATGATGCAGGCCATGCTCGCCGGCGACTTGCCGCGCGCCTCGATTGGCGAAACCATGGATTTTTATTTTGTGGGTGTGAGCTTTGGCCAAGCCATTTTGCAAGCCGCGCCGCATCCGCGCTGCCTCAATCCGATGGGCGGCATGCATGGCGGCTGGTATTGCACCCTGCTCGATTCAGCGCTGGGCTGCGCCGTGCACACC
>JBJTSL010000163.1:0-2262 GCA_046076625.1 Allobrachymonas sp. | reverse complement strand
TCGACCCGATCGAGAAGAAGCCGCTGAACCAGTTCCTTCCCGGCACCGGCGTGCTGTCTTTCGGCACCGCGGGCTGCAACCTGGCGTGCAAGTTCTGCCAGAATTGGGACATCTCCAAGTCGCGCGAGATGGACAGGCTGATGGACGCGGCGACGCCGGAGATGATTGCCGACGCCGCCGTGAAGCTCGGCTGCCCGTCGGTCGCCTTCACCTACAACGACCCGGTGATCTTTGCTGAGTATGCGATGGACGTAGCCGATGCTTGCAGAGCAAACGGCATTCACAGCGTCGCCGTCACGGCAGGCTACCTGCACGAAGCGCCACGCCGCGCGTTCTTCGCGAAGATGGATGCCGCCAACGTCGATCTCAAGGGCTTCACCCAAGCCTTCTACCGAGACCTCTGCGCCGGCGACTTGCAGCCCGTGCTCGACACCTTGGTTCACATCCGCCACGCCACAAACTGCTGGCTGGAGATCACCACCCTGCTCATCCCTGGCGCGAACGACTCCGATGCAGAGATCGAAGCGCTCTCGCGATGGATTGAGCGCGAACTCGGCGCAGAAGTCCCCCTGCACTTCACCGCCTTCCACCCCGACTACAAACTCACGGATCGCCCTGCCACACCGCCCGAAACGGTCCAGCGCGCCCGCCACGTCGCCAAATCCTGTGGCCTAAAGCATGTGTACACCGGCAACATCCACGACACGGAAGGCGGCACGACCTCCTGCCCCAGCTGCCACACGCCACTCATCGTGCGTGATTGGCATCACATCGAAAAATACAACCTGAACTACAACGCCTGCCCCAACTGCGGCAAAGCCTTGGCAGGAAGATTGACAAGCCATCCGCAGGGTTTCAAGCAGCTGGGCAGAAAGCGGATTCCGGTGAGTTTTGCGGGTTGAAAAACTATGAATTCAATAGCAAACTTCGTAGATTTCTTGCCGGCGAGTAGCCAAAATCATTCAAAAAAGACGTGAAAAAACCCGCAGAACCTGAAGACTCAGGCGTTGCGGGTTGATGTTTTGCAATGGCGCTAACGCAAAATCAAATGCTCACTTTACGCCTTCAGGGCACCTTAGCGCTTGCACAGGACCCGTTGCGCTGCACAAATAGACATCGATATCAATCGCCGGGCTAGCCGTGGGGACGTAGGCCTGCAGGCGCACCTGACGGGATTGGGCAGCCGGTGTCTGGCCAACCGCTGGTGTGACGTACAAGCGCTCTTCGTAGGTCGAACTGCTGCCCGCAGAATTGAAATATTCCGCGCCTGAGATACTCAAGGGACGTAATGTGGCGGTAGTCGATGTGGTGTTTGCCAAACTCATGATACCTGTGGCTTGATCCAAATGAAGCGCCGGTCCGCCCGAGCTGATACGGAAATCTCGCTGGTTGATCAATAGATTTCCAGCCAGTTCCGTGGACTGTGCTAGCCAGCTCAAACGCGCGGTTTGACCAGAGGCGACAAACACGGCCTGCGTCCGAGAATCGCTGGGCGGCACACTCAACGCAAAAGTCTGTGTGGAGGTGCTATCAGAACAAAAAACAGAAGGGGATACAGTCGTATTGTTGACGACTACCCCAGCTGCTCGCAAATTAACGGAGATACCCATGCCGGTTTGGCTGAGATCAAAGCTTGGCATTAGTTTTTCATTACTTTCGAATCTCATAATCAGATTCGTAGCGATACCGTTGCTTGCAGAGGCAAAAAGTCTACGCTCACGTTCACTGGCTCCACCGATGCTGTAACTGAGTACAGGGCCAATGGTGGCCGTGGTCGCTGTGGCACCGTTCATGGTCAGCGTGCCCGTGCTGGACACGACGAGTGTGGCGGTGTGCAGCGTGCCTTGTGCACCTGAGTTTCCATTTAAGTCGCTCCAAGTGCAACCCTTCAAGCTGAAAGTTTTGCTGGTTTGACCGGGGCTTACAAGCAAGGCCGGGCTCGCCCAATCCGGTTGCACAAATGTTGTGGCAGTGTACTAGGGCTATCGCTGCTGCCGCCACATGCGGCCAGTAAGCTGAGCACCAAGGCGGATGCCGCGCCCTGAAGCCATGCTGTTATGTTCATGGGAGTCCTTTTGAGTTGTCATGTGTGCACATGCACACATTGCGTGACAAAGTGCATTGCCACGTCACACAAAGTCAGTTCCATCAAAAGTATTCATTTGGGTGAAAGGGCATATGCGGTGCAGGATACAGCTGCCATCTATTTCATAGCGATAGACGCAGACTCTATGACCGCTAGAGTCTCAAAACGCTTGAGAA
>JBJTSL010000162.1:0-4654 GCA_046076625.1 Allobrachymonas sp. | reverse complement strand
CAGGAGGCGAGTAAAAACGCCGGCCCGCCGATTTGGGAGGTGGTGGAAACGTATCTCAAATCACAAAAATTCCTCAAGCCCATTCGCGCGAACAATCCGAAACTTCTTGGCATGGACGGCAATCCAGGAATCGTGTAGTATTCGCAGTACTATGAATTCAATAGCGCTTCACGCAGATTCTATGCCGGCGAGTGCCCGATTCGGCTTAAAAACCATGGCGCTGAGTGCACTGGTTGCAGGTCTGTGCGCCTGTGCAAGCGTGGGCACGAGTGTGGGCATCAGTGTGCCGGTTGGCAGGCACGGCGGAGTCGGCGTGAGCGTCGGCTCGGGCGGCACGGTGTCTGGCTCAGTGGGCGTGGGTAAAGGCGGCGGCTCAGTGAGCGTGGGCGCTTCTGGGCAGTTGCCGAAGAAGTCTGAGCCTGCTGACGACAAGAAAGAAGAGAAGAAGCCCTGAGATTTTGGCGCAGACTCTGCGCTGTTAGTGGGCCGCATCGCTTCGTTTTACGCGAACCACTCGTCTGCCGCTTGAGGGGCCCGAGAAACCCGAGGAATGTCCTTTTGGCGCACCCATCCGCAAGCGCCGAGCTGCTGGCCTCTTGTCGCGATCTGAACATGGCGTGCAGAGCTCAACGAGGAAATCCATCAGCTTTCTCAGACCCTTCACGCGGCGGATCGATATCGTTGGCGTGCTGCAACTCGCTGCGCCCCAACTCATCTCAACACGTCACCAGGCGGGCGAGCGGGTGACGTGAAATGCATGAGCAAATCTCCGTCTATCATCCAAGCATGGCCAAGATCTACATTTACTCCCCCAGCGGCGCGGTGCGCGACAAAGTGGCGTTCAAACGTGGCGTTCAGCGCCTCAAAGACCTCGGCCACAGCACCGAGATCGACCCCGCCGCACTCAAATCCGTCCAGCGATTTGCAGGAAATGACAGTGAGCGCATTGCGGCATTCAGCCGTGCGGCAGCCAGTGGGGCGGACGTAGCGCTGATCACGCGCGGGGGCTATGGTCTCTCGCGCAGCTTGCCGGAGTTGCCCTACAAAGCCATCGCCAAGGCGATTGAGCGCGGCATGCTGTGGGTTGGCGTGAGCGATTTCAGCGCGTTACAAGCCGCGCTGTACGCCCAAACCGGCGCAGTCACTTGGGCGGGTCCGTCGCTCTGCGCAGACTTTGGCTGCGGCGATTCAGCAGAGGGTCACGACAACGCGCCAGACGACATCATGGAAGCCTGTTTTGATGATCTGGTACAAGGTGTGTGCGAAGGTGCAGGCTGGATGTTGCCTGCGAAGGATGTCGAAGGCACTGCAAATTCAATAGCACTCCACGCAGATTCTATGACGGCGATCGCCTCAAAAAGCTTAAAAAATGGCGCTGTTAAAGGCACCCTCTGGGGCGGCAACCTCGCCATGCTCACCAGCCTGATCGGCACACCCTATTTGCCGTCGATCAGCAAAGGCATTCTCTGGTTTGAAGACGTGGCCGAGCATCCGTATAAGGTGGAGCGCATGCTGTTGCAATGGCTGCATGCGGGCATTTTGCAAAAACAGCGAGCTATTCTTTTCGGCCAATTCTCCAGCTACAAGCTCACGCCCCACGACAAAGGCTTTAAGCTGCAAACGGTGATTGAGCGGCTGCGCAGCCAGCTCAAGATTCCTGTACTCACCGGCTTGCCGTTTGGCCATGTGCCCACCAAGGTGTGTTTGCCGTTTGGGCAGCAGACTCGCTTGATGATCGAAGGGCGCGATACGCTTCTGTATTGGGGGTGACTTTTTTGTCAAATTTGACAAAAAAGTCATGTCCAAAAGCCCAGCCGTGTCAATCGGCATGTATGGCGCAAGTGTTCTGGGCCTAGCTGCATTGCTCGCGAATTTTTCTGCTTTTGCTTTAGTAGCGCTGCTGGTGATGTCGGTCTGGCATTTTGGAGAGCAAAGCTTTGCTCAGGATCAACAAAGATTTGAGCGCTGGATGATGCGATGCGCTTTGGGTGGCGCATCTGTAATGTGGCCGATGCTGCTGTCGCCGCAAGCGATGCAGGCGCTGTTGCAGACCACATGGCCTGCTGACTTTCTTTGGCTCGTTGCCGCGTGGCGTGGCATGACGTGGTTGTGGCTTGCTGCGCTTGCTCTCGCATTGATCTTGATGGCCAAGCGCTGGCGTGTTCACATGCGCTTGCTGGCAGAAGTTTCTGTTCTTGCCGCGCTCAATGCATGGCTTTCTCCCATTTTGGCCTTCACATTGTTTTTCGGCATCCACCACAGTCCTGCGCATATCCTGCGAATGCGTCGCATCAGCGGCGATCACCGCCCTGCGTGGCGGGTCACATTACTGGTCACTTGGGTCGGGATGGGATTGCTCGCCTGGGTGATGTGGGTGCAGCGAGATGTGCTGATTCAAGAGGCCAATTGGTGGCTTCGCTGGATGATCGTTGCGTTGACTGCCGTGACATTGCCGCATCTCATCTTGGTTGCAAAGGCCAATCCAAGCTTGCACCCCTCTCGGGCCACGTCTGGCTGAGGTAGGATGCGATCTGACATTTTCGCCGCATTGTTCACCATGCCCATCATCACCAGCTTGCTCGATACCGATCTGTATAAATTCACCATGATGCAGGTTGTGCTGCATCAGTTTCCCGGCGCGCAGGTGGAATACAAATTCAAATGCCGCAACGCGGGCGTGAATCTGGCACAGCATGTGGAGGAAATTCGCGCGGAGATCAAGGCTTTGTGCAACTTGTCGTTCAGCGATGACGAGTTGAATTATCTGCGCAGCATGCGCTTCATTAAGAGTGATTTTGTGGACTTTCTCGGGCTGTTCAGGCTCAACGAAAAATACATCACCCTAACACCGCAGAGCGATGGGCAATTGGATATCACTGTCAAAGGCCCGTGGCTGCACACCATTCTGTTTGAGATTCCGGTGCTGGCTATTGTGAATGAGGTTTACTTCAAAAATCATAGCGATTCACACAGTATTCATGGTGGCGAAGAGCGGCTTTTGCATAAAATCGCGCTGTTGAAGACATCTGATCTCAAAGAGCTGAAGATTGCTGATTACGGCACGCGCCGGCGCTATTCCAAAGTTTGGCAAGGGCAGGTGCTGCGCACTTTGGCGCAGCAGCTTGGCAAGGTGAGTGCAGACCAGCCCGCTGGCCAATTCGCGGGCACGAGCAATGTGCACTATGCACGCACCCTAGGCCTCACGCCCCTGGGCACGATGGCGCATGAATACCTGCAAGCGGCGCAAGCGCTTGGCCCGCGCCTGCGCGACAGCCAAACCTTCGCCTTTGAAAAATGGGCGCAAGAGTATCGCGGCGATTTGGGCATTGCGCTGTCTGACGTGTACGGCATGAGTGCCTTCCTGCGCGATTTCGATATGTTTTTTTGCAAGCTTTTTGACGGCGCACGCCATGACAGCGGAGATCCATTCTCTTGGGGTGAGCGCATGATCGCGCATTACAAAATCAACCGCGTGGACCCGCGCACCAAGACCTTGATCTTCTCTGACGGCCTCACCGTGCCGCGCACCATCAAACTCTACGAGCGCTTCAAAGGCCGCTGCCTGCTGGCCTTTGGCATTGGCACGAACCTCACGAATGACCTTGGCGACCCGCCCGATCACGAACCCCTGCAAATCGTCATGAAAATGATCCGCTGCAACGGCCAACCCGTGGCCAAACTCTCCGATTCGCCCGGTAAGGGTATGTGTGACGATGAGAAATATCTCGCCTATCTTCGCCAGGTGTTTGAGATTGAGGCGGTGTGAGCGAGCGGATTCGAAGTTTCGCTCTAGCCGCTCACCTGCCGCGTGACGCGCCTGGAAAAGCCGAGGGCTTTCCTTGTGGCGCTCCTACCCGCAAGCTGCGAGCTTCGATCTTGTGTGCGGTTCAAACCATGGTTTGCCGCGCCCGACCGGGAATTCCCGCCGCTTTTTCCGCCATATCACGCGTCAGGTGAGCGAGTGGTTCGAGGGCGCAGCGTCAGCCACCCGCAAGCGTAGCGCAAGGAAGCGCCAAGCCTGGCTGGGCATAATCTGGGCAGACCATTTGGAGACTTTGCATGATTGCGTTCACACCTGCTGCATCCAACCGTAGTTTGAAATTCTTGGCTTTGCTGGCCACGCTGTTGGCTTCAACCAGCAGTTTCGCTGCCGATATTGATGGCAAGCAGCTCACGGCGCTGTGGGGCATTCCGTTTGCGGGGATTTTGCTGTGTATTGCGCTGTGCCCCTTGCTCACGCCACAGTTCTGGCATCATCATTTTGGTAAGGTGGCGGCGTTTTGGGTGTTGCTATTTCTCGTGCCGTTTGCTGTGAAGTTTGGTGCAGGCGCGGCGGGTGCGGCGTTTGTGCATGCGCTGCTGGCGGAATACATTCCGTTTGTGATTTTGCTGACCGCTCTGTTTGCCGTCTCGGGCGGCATTTACATCAAAGGCAATTTGCATGGCAGCCCGGGGCTGAACACGGCGATTTTGGGCATTGGCGCAGTGGCCGCCAGCTTCATGGGGACGACGGGCGCTTCGATGCTGCTGATTCGCCCGCTGATTCGCGCGAATGACAATCGGCAGCACAAGATGCATGTGTTTGTGTTGTTCATCTTCATCGTGAGCAATGCGGGTGGCTCGCTCACGCCGCTGGGCGATCCGCCGCTGTTTC
>JBJTSL010000161.1:0-5949 GCA_046076625.1 Allobrachymonas sp. | reverse complement strand
ATTGTGGGCGGCTCGGTGGGTGCGCTGATTGGCGCGCTGTATGCCGGCGGCGTGCGCGCGAAAGAGTTGGAGCGCATGTCGCTCGACTTGGGCGTAACAGACATGGGGCGCCTTGCGCTACTGGGCGAAGGAAAGTTCACTGGCACACCCTTGGCGACCATCGTCAATCATGAGCTCACGAAGCGTGTGGGAAACTGTGAGATGGAGAAATTGCCGATCGCGTTTGCCGCAGTCGCTGTAGAAAAGGAATCGCGCCAACCGGTGCTCTTCAATCATGGGGATGCGGGCGTGGCGGTGCAGGCCAGCTGCGCGATTGAAGGCATCTTCACGCCGGTGCGAATTCGCGGCACCCAATATGTGGACGCCGATTTAGTGACGCCGCTGCCCGTGCGATTGGCTTTGCAAAAGGCTGCGGCGCTCAACGGCGCATCCCCCTCCAGACCCGTTCCACGCGTTTTGGCGATGGACGCCTCGGCAAATGAAGCCACGGCGCCATCCGGCGCTGAGCGCTACCGCGAGGGCGATCTGCGCAAGCGCGCGCTTACACAAATCGATGCGAATGCGGCTAACATCACCTTGCATCCGCCCATGAGCTATTGGGTGAACACCAGCCGTGAATTTCGCGAGCGCACCATTGCGCAGGGCTATGCGCACACCATCGCAAGTGCGGCAAAAATCAAAGCGGCGCTGAGTTAACAGTTTCTGCGTTTTTGACCGCCTGGGCCTGTTGCCGAGAAGCTGCGTGCAGGCCAAAAACACCGATCACGATCAGCGAAATGCTCACCAATTTCAGCGCAGTAGCGGCTTCTTTGAAGTAAAAAATCCCGATACAAGCCGTTGCAATCGTACCCACGCTGCTCCACACCGCATAGGTAATACTCAAATCCAAAGTCTTGACAGCGAACGTATTACACGCGAAGGCAAGGCCGTAAAACACGAACATGGCCACAGATGGAATAGGCCGAGAAAACCCTTGGGAGAGTTTCATGCAGGTTGTGCCAGCAACTTCAAGCACGATGGCAACGGAAAGCAACATCCAAGCCTGCGAAATCGTAGGCGTGAAGGCTTGTAAGACTTTGAACATGAGAGCAGACTATGCGTGAAATAAAGGATATAACGGACGATGGATCATACTGACAACGCCATCTCGATTGAGAAATACCGCGCTGCGGCGGCGAATTACGATGAGTCGGCGCAGTACACGATGAACTTACGCCAGCGCACCGTCAATTTGCTGCGACTGCAGCCCGGCCAGTGTGTGCTTGACGTAGGCGCTGGCACGGGGCTGAGCTACGACATGCTGCTCCAAGGCGTGGGCCCAGCTGGGCGAGTACTGGCTTTTGAGCAAAGCCCTGAGATGTTTGCGCACGCCGAGCAGCGTGTGGCACAGCAGTCTTTGTCTCAGGTTTGGCATGTCTGCGCGGCAGCAGAGAACGTGCAACTACCGCAAGTGGCCGATGCGGTGCTTTTCAACTATGTGCACGATGTGTCTCGCACACCCGAGGCCATTGCCAATATCATGCGCCAAGTGAGACCGGGTGCACGCATCGCGATGGCTGGCATGAAGTTTTTCCCATGGTGGACGGGTCCACTCAACATTGTGGCCTGGCTCAAAAACAGGCCCCATAACGCCAAGGCGGCCGATCTTTGGTCGCCTTGGGATATCGTGCAAAGCTATTGCCACAGCTGGCACCAAGAATCGACGCTCATGGGCATGAGCTACATCGCCAGTGGTATTCGAAAGTAAATCATGAATCAGCTCGCACATTCTTCACCCACCCTAAGCGCCCCAACGCAGCTCGCATCACGCTTTTTGGAAGTTCGCGCGCAAACGCTGGCTCTCACTGCGCCATTGAGCCCAGAAGACTGCCAAGCCCAATCCATGCCAGACGCCTCGCCGGCCAAATGGCATTTGGCGCATGTGACTTGGTTTTTTGAAACCTTTATCTTGGAGCGTTTTGAGGCCAAATTTGTACCTTTCAACGCGGCGTTTCGTGTGTTGTTCAACAGCTACTACAACGCGGTAGGCGACAAGCACCCTCGCCCACAGCGCGGGCTGCTGACCCGGCCCACGCTGGATGAAGTCAAGCGCTGGCGCGCCAATGTGGAAGAGCGCATCTGCGCCCTGCTCGCGCAGCCGCATGATCTCGCTATCGACACACTGGTTGAGCTAGGGATTCAACATGAGCAACAGCACCAAGAGCTTTTACTCACGGATGTGAAGCATCTTTTGTCGAGCTCGGCGCTCCAGCCAGTCTATGCAAAGGCTTGGCCGCTGGCCAGCGTGGTCGCAGTGCCTGCGCAATGGTTACCGCAGAACGCGGGGGTGCTCAGCATCGGCCATGTGGGCGAAGGGTTCACTTTTGACAACGAGACCCCGCGCCATCAGCAATTCCTTGCGCCCTATGCGTTGATGAACCGATTGGTCACACACGGCGAATGGCTGGAGTTTGTGAATGCAGGCGCATACCGAGATCCGCAATGGTGGCTTTCAGCGGGCTGGGATTGGGTTTGTGCAAACAAAATCGAAGCGCCGATGTATTGGGAGCAAGATGAAGCTGACGAGTGGACAAGCTTCACCTTGCACGGCCGCGTGCCGGTTGATCCGCACACACCGATTGTGCATATCAGCTATTTCGAAGCCGATGCCTATGTGCGCTGGAAGTCCGCCACAGACGCAGCGTGGCATGGCGCACGCTTACCCACCGAAGCGGAATGGGAAGCCGCAGCTTCACCCACGGAGGCCGAGTATATTGCCCAAGGCAATTTTGTAGAGACCCGCGCGCTGCACCCGATGCCCGTTGCCAAACCCCAAGCGGGCTTGATGCAAATGATGGGCGATGTCTGGCAGTGGACCAGCTCAAGCTACAACGCCTATCCGGGCTACGCGCCGTGGGAAGGTGCAGTAGGCGAATACAACGGCAAATTCATGGTCAATCAATATGTCTTGCGCGGCGGTTCATGCGCCACGCCGCGCAGCCATATTCGGGCGAGCTACCGCAACTTCTTTCCGACCGATGCGCGCTGGCAGTTCACGGGGCTGCGTTTGGCGAAGTCACTCTAGGCGCGTGCATCAAGCCTGTACCACAACCCCTTTCCAAAACGCTACCCGATCAGCCACCTGCTCTGCACCAGCTTTTGGATTGGGATAGAACCAGACCGCATCAGGGTTCAGCTTGCCGTTCACGTTCAAGCTGAAATAGCTGGCTTGGCCTTTCCAGAAGCAGGTGGTATGCGTCTCGCTGGGTTGCACGAGCGCCATGTTGAGGCTGGCGCGCGGAAAGTAGGCATTGTTTTCAACCATGACGATATCGTCGCTTTCCGCGATCACCGTGTCATTCCATATTGCTTTCATGAGGTTCCTTCGCTGTTCAACTGAATGTGAACCATTGTGCGACTCAAAGCCGACAAGTGCGAAAGCCTGCATAAATATCCGTGCGCTCGGGGGTGAAATAGTTGCGATAGCGCGGGTTGCGCATGATTGGCAAGGTCGCCGCGCAAGCGCCGCGCAAAACTTTGCGGCTGCCAAACCACGGGGTGGAATAGTCACGATAGGGGTGCGCCTCAAAACCGGGGTAGGGGTGGAAATCTGTGGCGGTCCACTCCCACACGTCGCCCCATGCCATCGTTGACTCTTGCGTGGCGGCGCATTCCCATTCCGCTTCGGTGGGCAAGCGCCTGCCAGCCCAGAGGCAGTAAGCCGCAGCGTCATGCCAACTGATGTGCACCGCATTGGCTTGCAGATTCAATGGCTGCCAGTAGCCAAAAACAAGGCACTCGTATTGACCAGAGGTTTCTCGAAGATAGATCGGTAGCGGATGACCCGCATCGCGCACGAACTTTAAATACTGCGCCCAGCTGATCGGCCGCGCGTCGATTTCAAATGCCTCAAGCTCTACCTTATGCGCGCCCAATTCGTTGTCAAAACAAAACCCTGAGGCTGTGCGGCCCAGCAGGTGTTTTTGCCGTTTTTGGAACGAAATACTCGCTTTCCCCGGCATAGAATGTGCGCTCGATGCTATTGAATTCATAGTATCCAGAAGATCTTGCGGCAAGGCGATTGACTGCTGCAGCGCTTGCGCCATGTAAACCGCAGCTTCGGCATGCATGGCTTCATGCAACAACACGAGGCGATAGAAATACAGCGCGTCATCGCTTGAGCCGTCAATAGCTGACGCGTCTTGACCCAACAGGCTTAACGTCTGGTCCAGCGTGCCTTGCAAATACGCTTTGCATGCTGCGCTGCCCAGCAGGGGCAGTTGCCAGCGCTGCGCATGTGCAACCGTCGAGCTGTCGTACCAGTCGTCTCCGTGATGCGGCAAACCGATCACAGCGCACGGCAGCCGAGCATGCTCTGGGTCTGCCCTGTGCCCTAGACTGCGCTGCCGGTTACGCCCAATCCACCATTGCTGAAACCAGCCCACATGCCCCAGTTCCCACAGAGGCAAATTGAATTGCTCAAGGCAAGGAACATTGAGCAGACCAGCCGCCTCGTAGGCGTAAAAGAGCGAAAGCGTCAAGCGCCGCACGGCGTGCAGTTGCTCAGCAAGCGCCGCAACTTGGGAGGTGCGTATCATCTCTCCTGGCAAGACATCTTTCAAATGAAAAAACCCTCGGTCGTGATCATTAGCCCCGCCCTGCAAGATGCCAACAATGGCAACTGGCAAACTGCCAAGCGCTGGGCCAACATGCTTTCAAAAGCTTATCGTACCCACATCGTGAAGGCTTGGGATCACGATGCGTCGGATGATCTGATGCTGGCCTTACATGCGCGGCGTAGCGCCGGCAGTATTGCCGATTGGCATGATCGGCACGGCTCGCGCGGTTTGATTGTTGCGCTGACCGGCACCGATTTGTACCGAGACATCCATTCTGATACGCGCGCCCAAGCTTCTTTGGATGCAGCCGGAAATCTCATTGTTTTGCAAGAGCTGGGTGTGCAGCGGCTGCCAAAAAAGCATCAGGCGAAAGCCGTTGTCATTTTTCAGTCCACGGGGACTCGGACAACCTTGCAGAAAACCAGCAAACATTTGAATGCGGTGATGGTGGGCCATCTGCGCGATGAAAAGATGCCGCAGACTTTGTTTGAGGCAGCACGCCTATTGCAAAGTGACCCACAGATTCGCATCACGCATATTGGCGCTGGCTTGGATGAACATCTCGCCCAAGCCGCTATCAATACCGAAGCACTCTGCGCAGGATATACATGGGCTAGAGCCTTAACACGCCCAAACGCTGGCGAAAATACAGCGCGCTCATGTGCTTGTGCACACCAGCAAGATGGAGGGTGGCGCCCATGTAATTATGGAAGCCGTGTGCAGCGGCACGCCGGTGCTGGCCTCGCGTATGGATGGCAATATGGGCATGCTCGGCAGCGATTATTCAGGCTATTTTCCTGTGGGCGATGCGCCAGCGTTGGCCGCTCTGCTCCAGCAGTGTAAGGATGAGCCCGCGTTTCTGGACCAACTGGCTGCACAGTGCGCCAAGCGTGCGCCTCGGTTCTCGCCGGCCTCAGAGGCGGCTCATCTCAACAAAATCGTGGCACAAGCGCTTTCCTAAATTCATGCAAACCTCTGATTCCCCTGTCTTGCGCGATATCGTCCTCATTGGCGGCGGCCATAGCCACGTGGGCGTGCTGAAAAGCTTCGGCATGAAGCCAATTCCTGGCGTGCGCCTCACATTGATCTGCACCGATCTGCACACGCCCTATTCCGGCATGCTGCCCGGCTATGTGGCGGGGCATTACAGCTACGACGAGGTACACATCGATTTGCTGCGCTTGAGCCAATTTGCCAAAGCCCGCGTGTACCGCGATGAAGTCATCGGTATCGATCGCGTCAACCAGAAGGTGCTGTGCAAACGCCGCCCTCCGGTGCCGTATGACCAACTTTCCATCAACATTGGCTCCACGCCGCAACTGCAAGGCGTGCCAGGCGCAGCCGAGCACGC
>JBJTSL010000160.1:0-3614 GCA_046076625.1 Allobrachymonas sp. | reverse complement strand
AATGGATTGATGAAGTGCGCATCAAGCTCGATGACGTGCCGCAAGCTTCGAGTGATTCGGTTGCTCCCATCAAAGACAATCTGCTCGACCGCCAGCAAGCCTTCGGCTACACCCAGGAAGACCTCAAATTCCTCATGGCACCGATGGCAACCAACGCCGAAGAGGCCGTGGGCTCCATGGGCAACGATTCGCCGCTGGCTGTGCTCTCCAACAAAAACAAGCCGCTGTACAACTATTTCCAGCAGCTGTTCGCACAAGTGACGAACTCGCCGATTGACCCGATCCGCGAGCAAATCGTGATGAGCCTGAACAGCTTCATCGGACCCAAGCCGAATTTGCTGGACATCAACGCCGTCAACCCACCGCTGCGCCTCGAAGTGGATCAGCCGGTGCTCGATTTTGCCGACATGGCCAAGATCCGCGACATCGCCACGCACTCACGCGGCAAATTCAAGAGCTACACGCTTGACATCACCTATCCTGCCGCTTGGGGCCGTGAAGGCGTGGAGGCGAAACTGGCCTCGCTCAACGCCGAAGCCGTAGACGCGATCAAGAGCGGTCACAACATTTTGATCGTCTCTGACCGCTCGATGGACAGCACGCGCGTGCCCGTGCCTGCGCTGCTCGCAACGTCTAGCATTCATCAACACCTCGTGCGCGCTGGTCAGCGCTGCAATGCAGGCTTGGTCGTTGAGACTGGCAGCGCCCGTGAGACGCACCATTTCGCCCTGCTCGCAGGCTATGGCGCTGAAGCGATTCATCCGTATCTTGCGATGGAAACGGTGGTTGAGCTGACCAAACACACCAAAGATGTGGATGCCGACAAAGCGGTCTACAACTTTGTGAAAGCCGTGGGCAAGGGCCTCAATAAAGTGATGTCCAAAATGGGCATCTCGACCTATATGAGCTATTGCGGCTCGCAGATTTTCGAAGCGGTGGGCTTGGATAAAGCCTTTGTTGATAAATACTTCTACGGTACCGCTACGCAGGTAGCAGGTGTGGGCGTGTTTGAAATCGCGGAAGAAGCGATTCGCGTGCATGCTGCCGCCTACGGCAACGATCCTGTATTGGAAGGCATGCTCGAAGTCGGTGGCGAATACGCTTGGCGCGTGCGCGGCGAAGATCATATGTGGACGCCCGATGCGATTGCCAAGCTGCAGCACGCCACCCGCGCCAACAACGCGGCCACCTACAAAGAATACGCGCAGATCATCAACGACCAAACCAAGCGCCACCTGACCCTGCGCGGTTTGTTCGAGTTCAAAATCGATCCGTCTAAAGCGATCAATATTGACGAAGTCGAGCCCGCGAAAGAAATCGTCAAGCGCTTTGCCACGGGCGCGATGTCGCTCGGTTCGATTTCCACCGAAGCACACACCACGCTCGCGATTGCGATGAACCGCATCGGCGGCAAGAGCAACACCGGCGAGGGTGGCGAAGATCCGCTGCGCTATCGCGGCGAGATGGAAGCAGGCAAGAAGGATGGCAAAGGCCAGCGCTTCATCCCTGTCGTCAAAGCAGGCGAAAGTGTGGGCTCGCAGCTTGGTGGCGACCGTATCGTGGCTGATATTCCCTTGCAAGCAGGCGATTCGCTGCGCAGCAAGATCAAGCAGGTGGCCTCGGGCCGCTTTGGCGTGACGGCGGAATATCTCGTCTCTGCCGATCAAATCCAAATCAAGATGGCGCAGGGTGCCAAGCCAGGCGAAGGCGGCCAGCTGCCGGGTGGCAAGGTGAGCGACTACATTGGCGCGTTGCGTTACAGCGTGCCCGGCGTGGGCTTGATTTCCCCTCCTCCACACCACGATATCTATTCGATCGAAGATTTGGCGCAACTCATTCACGACTTGAAAAATGCCAACAGTGCAGCGGATATTTCCGTGAAGCTGGTCTCCGAAGTCGGTGTTGGCACGGTGGCTGCCGGTGTGGCCAAGTGCAAGGCCGACCATGTGGTGATCGCTGGGCACGATGGCGGCACGGGCGCTTCGCCTTTGTCTTCCGTGAAGCATGCGGGTACGCCTTGGGAACTCGGCCTCGCCGAAACCCAGCAAACTTTGGTGCTTAACCGCTTGCGTGGCCGTATTCGTGTGCAGGCTGATGGCCAGATGAAAACGGGCCGCGATGTGGTGATTGCCGCTTTGCTCGGCGCCGACGAGATGGGTTTTGCTACGGCACCACTGGTGGTTGAGGGTTGCATCATGATGCGCAAATGCCATCTGAACACCTGCCCCGTGGGCGTGGCCACGCAAGACCCCGTCTTGCGCAAGAAATTCCAAGGCAAACCCGAGCATGTGGTGAACTATTTCTTCTTCGTAGCCGAGGAGGTGCGCGGCATCATGGCGCAGCTGGGCATCAAGAAGTTTGACGATCTGATTGGCCGCGCTGAGTTGCTGGACACCCGCAAAGGCATTGAGCACTGGAAAGCGCAAGGCTTGGATTTCTCGCGGATTTTCTATCTGCCAGAAGTGCCTTCAGACGTGCCCCGCCGCCATGTGGACGTGCAGGATCATGCGCTGTCCAAGGCGCTGGATTTGAAGCTGATTGAAAAATCCAAAGCCGCTTTGGACAAAGGCGAGAAGGTGCAGTTCATCGAGACGGCACGCAATGTGAACCGGTCCGTGGGCGCCATGCTCTCGGGCGAAGTGGCCAAACGCTACGGCTCAGCAGGCCTGCCCGATGACAGCATTCGCATCCAACTCGAAGGCACAGGCGGTCAGAGCTTCGGTGCGTTCCTGGCTCGCGGCATCACGCTGTATTTGATCGGCGAAGCGAACGACTACACCGGCAAAGGCATGAGCGGTGGCCGTGTGGTGGTGCGCCCCAGCATTGATTTCCGGGGCAACGCCACCGACAACATCATCGTAGGCAACACCGTGCTGTATGGCGCAACCGAAGGCGAGGCCTTCTTCCGTGGCGTGGCGGGCGAGCGCTTTGCGGTGCGTTTGTCTGGGGCTACTGCGGTGGTAGAAGGCACAGGTGATCATGGCTGCGAATACATGACGGGTGGCACGGTGGTGGTGCTCGGCAAAACCGGGCGCAACTTCGCCGCCGGCATGAGCGGCGGTGTGGCCTATGTGTATGACGTGGACGGCCAATTTGCCAAACGCTGCAATACCTCGATGGTCGGGCTCGGTAAAGTCACGGCAGCTACCGAGCAAACCGATCCGCTGCACTTTGGCCAAACCGATGACGCCCTGCTGAAAAAACTCGTGGAAGATCACCACAAGTGGACAGGCAGCTTGCGCGCCCGTGAGATTTTGGACAACTGGGCTGAGCAGCGTGGCAAGTTCGTCAAAGTGCTGCCCACCGAATACAGGCGCGCTATGACCGAGCTGGCAGCCAAGAAGGCCAAAGCCACCGCCTAAGGTCTTATTTCAAGCATTTTGAGTACTATGCCGGCATAAAACCTGCGCCGAGTGCTATTAAATTTATAGTAATTAGCCAACCCGAAAGAGAATCATCATGGGAAAAGCAACTGGTTTCATGGAGTTTGAGCGCATCGAAGAGGGCTACAAGCCCGTGCCGGAGCGCGTCAAGCATTACAAAGAGTTTGTCATCGGCCTGTCGGACGAAGAGGCCAAAAAGCAAGGCGCGCGCTGTATGGATTGCGGCACGCC
>JBJTSL010000159.1:0-3507 GCA_046076625.1 Allobrachymonas sp. | reverse complement strand
GCCAGCGCTGCCACGTTTTTGCCATCGCACAGTACGATGAAGCTGGCTTCTTCACCGTGTAAAAACTCTTCGATGACGACTCTGGCTTCGCCGTTGTGTTGCACGCCGTACGAGTTAGACGCGAGCATGTCATTCACCGCTGCACGCGCCTCATCCAAACTCATCGCCACGACCACGCCCTTACCCGCTGCCAAGCCATCGGCCTTCACCACGATCGGCGCGCCTTTTTTATCAAGGTAAGCATGCGCAGCCGCCACATCGGTAAAGGTTTCAAACTCCGCCGTCGGAATGCCATGCCGCGCCATGAAGGCTTTGCTGAAAGCTTTGGAGCTTTCCAATTGAGCCGCCGCCTTCGTGGGCCCAAAAATCCGCAAACCCTTCGCGCGAAACTCATCCACCACGCCGGCAGCCAAGGGCGCTTCTGGTCCGACCACAGTAAGCGCTATCTTTTCAGTAGCAGCAAAGGCAGATAAATCGCCGGGGGAAGACAGATTCACGTTCACAAGACGACTGTCCAAAGCCGTGCCGCCATTGCCCGGAGCCACAAACACGCACTGCACCTTCGGCGATTGCGCCAGCTTCCAAGCCAGCGCATGCTCACGGCCTCCGCCGCCAATGACCAAAATCTTCATGCCAACCCTGCTTTCATGTTTTATTCGCTGATTTCAGCGTTGTGGTACACGTTTTGCACATCATCAATCTCTTCGATCATGTCCAGCAGCTTTTGCATTTTCGCTGCGTCTGCGCCCGCCAGTGCAATCGTATTTTCGGCCCGCATCGTCACCTCGGCAATCTCGGGCTGGAAGCCAGCGGCCTCCAACGCGTTTTTCACGGCCTCAAAGTCTTGTGGAGAGGTGAGCACCTCGATACCGCCTTCGTCATCGGTGATCACATCGTCCGCGCCGTTTTCCAAAGCAATGTCCATCACCTTCGCTTCATCCGCACCGGGCGCGAGCAAGATTTGGCCACAATGCTTGAACTGAAACGCCACCGAGCCTTCCGTGCCCATATTGCCGCCATGCTTGCTAAAAATATGCCGTACATCCGCTACGGTGCGGACTTTGTTGTCGGTCATCGTGTCCACCAAAATCGCCGCACCGCCGATACCGTAGCCCTCGTAGCGAATTTCTTCGTAATGCACGCCTTCCAGATTACCTGTGGCTTTGTCGATGTTGCGTTTGACGGTATCCGCAGGCATGTTGGCCGCTTTGGCTTTGTCCACAGCCAAACGCAGGCGCGGGTTGGCGCTCAAATCTCCACCGCCTTGACGCGCCGCCACCATGATCTCGCGGATCACACGCGTCCAGATCTTGCCGCGCTTTTCATCCTGCCGCCCTTTGCGGTGCTGGATGTTTGCCCATTTGCTGTGGCCTGCCATACCGTTTTGTCCTCAGAGTTCCTGTTCAACCCGAGGATTTTACTTTTTCGCCCACGAGAAGATGGACGAACTCGTCGTTCAATGCTTACTTCGGCACGGCCACTGCAGTCCAAGTTTCGGTGCTGGTGAGCGACTCGAGGAATTTCACGACCTTTTTGATTTCATCCTCGGTCATGCCCGTAGGCTGCATGATGGGGGATTTTTTCGGATCATTGCCTCCGCCGTTGGACATGTAACGCACCGCCGCTTCCAGGGTGGGCGCACTGCCATCGTGAAAATACGGCGCTTTGAGCGCGACAGAGCGCAGGCTGGGCGTTTTGAAGGCGCTCATGTCGTTCTCGTCTTTGGTCACGTTAAAGCGCCCCACATCGGGCCGGGCTTTGCCGGCTTCCAAACCGATGTTGTAGAACGTGCTGTTGCCATAGTGCGGCGGCGTGTGGCAAACGGCACAGCGGCCTTTGCCCATGAAGAGTTGAAAGCCCTCTACAGCCTCTTTGCTCACAGCCTTGACGTTGCCTTTTTCATATTGATCCCAAGGCGCGTTTTCCGAGTTCTTGGTGCGCAAATAAGCGGTGAGTGAGCGCACGATATTCACGCCATTCGCGTCCATGCCGTAAACCTGATTGAACTGGGCTTTGTATTCGGGAATGGCGTTGAGAGCGGCAGCAATTTTGTCGGGGTCTGCCGACATTTGGTTGCGCCAAGCGGCGGTGGTCTGCGCCTCCATCGTGGCGGAGCGGCCGTCCCAATACCAAATGGTTTGATGGCCCACGTTGTACAGCGGCGGCGAGCGGCGCGTGTTGGTCTGGCCATCGGCACGCTTGGACAAGGCAATGCCATGCGTCCAACCCAGCTCTCGGTAATGACAGCTTTGGCACGACATGCTGCCGTTGCCTGACATCCGCTTGTCTAAGAAGAGCTGCGCACCCAACGCCACTTTGGCCGGGCTGGTGGGGTTGTCTGCTGGATGGACGATGGGCGGTAGCTCGGAGATACGACCCACAATGGGTTTGTCTGGCTCCATGCTGGCGCAGCCAATCAAGAGCGCCACGCTGCTGGCCAAGAAGCCAAAAGCCCAGAGCCATGTAGGAGGAAATCTATTCTTCATTTGTCTTCCTTGTTGTGTGTAGTTTGACTTACGATAGGCCTAATTTCAACTTCTGTCAACGTGACGAAAGCACCATGAGCCAACCCTTCCTCATTGCCAAGAACAAATCGGTCGAATGCCTGCTGCGCCCCGACAAAGCCAACCGCCACGGCCTTATCACCGGCGCGACCGGGACGGGCAAAACCGTGACACTGCAAACCATGGCCGAGGGCTTTAGCCGCATTGGTGTGCCCGTGTTTATGGCCGATGTCAAGGGCGATCTCACAGGGATTTCTCAAGCGGGGAAGATTGGCGAAAAGCTTGCGAAGGTGCTGGCAGATCGAGGCTTGCAAGCGCCTGAGTCCCAAGCTTTCCCTGTCACGCTCTGGGATGTGTTTGGCAAGCAAGGCCATCCCGTCCGTGCAACGATTTCAGATCTGGGCCCTTTGCTGCTCTCCCGAATGCTCAATTTGAACGAGACGCAGGCGGGTGTGTTGCAACTCGTCTTCAAAATTGCCGATGACCAAGGCTTACTGCTCCTAGACATGAAAGACCTGCGGGCGATGTGCCAAACCGTAGGAGACAACGCGAAGGATTTCACTACCGAGTATGGAAACATCAGCGCTGCGTCAATCGGCGCGATTCAGCGCGGACTTTTGCAAATCGAAGAGCAAGGTGGTGATGAATTCTTTGGTGAGCCGATGCTCAATATTGCTGACTTCATGCAAACCGATGGCAGCGGCAAAGGCGTGGTCAATGTGCTGGCAGCTGACAAACTACTCACCGCACCGCGCCTGTATGCGACGTTTCTCCTCTGGCTGCTCTCCGAATTGTTTGAGACACTGCCTGAGGTGGGCGATGTGGACAAACCCAAACTCGTCTTTTTCTTCGACGAAGCGCATTTGCTGTTCACCGATGCGCCCAAGCCACTCTTAGAGCGCATTGAGCTGGTGGTGCGCCTTGTGCGCTCCAAAGGTGTGGGCGTGTATTTCGTCACGCAAAACCCGCTCGATATTCCCGACACGGTGCTCGCGCAGCTGGG
>JBJTSL010000158.1:0-3005 GCA_046076625.1 Allobrachymonas sp. | reverse complement strand
CAATCCATCAATGCGCTGTTGCCTTGTTTTGCAGGTTGGATGCCTGAATCACAGTTGGTGAGAATCTGAGCCCACTCAGAGGTTGTGCTTCGGGAAAATCAGTCGAGCAGCCAAGGCGGCAGACGACGAAATTTGGTAGGGCGTGAGGGACTTGAACCCCCGACCAAGGGATTATGAGTCCCCTGCTCTAACCAACTGAGCTAACGCCCCAAGAGTGCGATTATCGCAGTTGAGGGTGGGCCCAAACGCTCCTACTGAGAAATTTGCCGCGCTGCTTCAATCTGGTACTCAAAGTAGCGCTGGAAGCTGAACGCAATGCTGGCCATCAAAATGGCAGCCCCAATCATCAAGCTGGCCACCACGGCGGCTATCGTGATCCAGTGGGTCTGGCCCGCACTCGCGTCGGCGGCAAGCGTGGGGTTGTGTTTTGCATTCCACTTCTCAGGCGTTGACAGGGCATACACAATCGCCGTCAAAGCGCAGCCTGCAATCGTGAAGCCGAGCAGAGGCACAAGAAGCCAAGAGATTTTGTCGTCCTGGCCGAGCAGCAAAATGCGCTGAATGCCATGCAAACCCAAGGCTGTGGGGATTGGCAGCAGCCAGCCGATCCAGTCAAAGAGACCATGGAGATAAAAGCGATGCAAACCCAGAGGCCCGCCTAAAAATGCCAGCCAAGCGGCCAGCGTTTTATTTTTTGTCTTGAGCATGCGCGAATTATTCCGGTGATGAAGAGTCCCCGACGCCCAAAGTCTTTTCCATGAGGACAATGTCTCGCCAAGCGCCGAATTTCCAGCCGCAGCTTTTGATGATACCGACATCTTGGAAGCCGCAGGCGCGGTGCACGCCAATCGAGCCTGCATTGGCGGAATCGCCAATCACTGCCATGGCTTTGCGCACACCACCGCGTTCCAGTTGTGCCAGCAGCTCGGTTAGCAGCAATTTACCCAGCCCTTTGCCAGCCGCCTCGGGCGCCATGTAAATTGAATCTTCCACGCTAAAGCGATAGGCAGCACGGGGCTTGAACCAATTGCCATAGGCATAGCCCATGATCTGATCGTTGCTTGCAAGCACCAGCCATGGCAAGCTCTTCGAGAGCACATCGCCACGGCGCAGCGCCATATCGGCCACACTGGGTGGCTCGGTCTCAAATGTGCCTGTCCCGTGCAGCACATGGTGGGCATAAATCGCCTGGATGGCAGGCAGGTCCTCCTCGCGGGAGGGGCGAATCAGGGTCTTGGCAGCGATATTCATCAGGGTTATAATATAAAACTTTGCTGCGGGTCGCTGACCGGGTGGTCACAGCGCGTGTCTCAAACGCGGCGCAAAAATCCGAGCACCCGGCTCGGTGTTCATCTGGGCCTTGGGCTCGGTATTGGTTGAAAAAACCGTTAGGAATAAACATGGTCGTGATTCGCCTAGCCCGTGGTGGCTCCAAGCATCGTCCCTTTTTCAATGTCGTGGTGGCTGACAAGCGCACACGCCGTGATGGCAAGTTCATCGAGCGCATCGGTTTTTACAACCCGATCGCGGCAAGCGGTGAAGAAGGCCTGCGCATCGCCGCAGACCGCATGACGTATTGGAAAAGCGTGGGCGCACAAGCGTCGCCCACCGTGGAGCGCCTGCTCGCCCAAACCGCAGCCAAAGCCTAAAGCTTGCTCGGGGCAGCCCTGCTGGCTTCAGACATGGTGACCGCATCGTTGACATTTCTAGAGCCCTCAGCGCTACCGCCCGATGCCATCGAAGTCGGCCGCATTGGCGAGGCTTGGGGCATCAAGGGATGGTTCAAAGTCATCCCCTACAGCGCCTCACCCGAGGCGCTTTTTTCTTCCAAACGCTGGACGCTTTTGCCGCCCGAGCCCCGCGCGGGCGTGGTTGCCAAAGCGCCTCTGTTCAAAGCGCCGCAACTGCTCAATATCCGCCTTGTCAAGGAGCATTCCGATGGGGTGGTCGCGCAAGCCGATGGCGTGGATGATCGCAATACCGCCGAGATGTTGAAAAGCTGCCGCATTTTCATTGGGCGCTCCTGCTTTCCTGCCGCAGAGAACAACGAGTATTACTGGGTCGATTTAATCGGTTGCGACGTGATCAACCGCGAGGGCTTGAATCTGGGCAAAGTCAAAGACCTCATGGCCACCGGCCCGCAGACGGTGATCGTGGCTGAGCGTGAGCAAGAGGGCAAAGCGCTGGAGACGCTGATTCCGTTTGTGGATGCGTATGTGGATACCGTGAGCCTAGAAGACAAGAAAATCACAGTGGATTGGCAGTTGGACTATTGAGTGGTTGCCGTCGATCACTACTAAAAACGTAGCACCCTAAGCAGATTTTATGCCGGCGAACTGCCTAAAACGCTTAGAATTCAAGGCCTGAGCTGACCCATCCATGCGCTTTGACATCGTCACCCTCTTCCCCGAGCTTTTCACGCCCTTGATGCACAGTGGCATCATCCGCCGCGCGTTTGAAGCGCGCGAAGATGGGAGCAAAGCGGTAGATGTGCATTTCACCCAGCCACGTGATTTTGCCGATGGCAATTACCGCCGCATTGACGACCGCCCCTTCGGGGGCGGCCCCGGTATGCTGATGATGGCCGAGCCGCTGGCGCGATGTGTGGAAAGTATCCAAGCCGAGCGCGCGGCTTTAGGTTTGCAAGCTTGCCCCGTCGTCCTGTTCTCTCCCAAAGGTCGGCTGCTCAAACACGCTGTCGTCGAGCGCTTCGCCAAAGCAGCCAATAACCCCGGCGCGATCCTCATCTGTGGCCGCTACGAAGGCCTTGACCAACGCTTCATCGATACCTTCGTGACAGAAGAAATCAGCCTCGGCGATTTCGTCCTCTCTGGCGGTGAAATCCCTGCGATGGCGTTGCTCGATGCCGTCGCTCGCTTGCAAAGCGGCGTACTCGGCGACGACCAAAGCCACATCCAAGACAGCTTCAACCCCGCAGCAGGCGGCCTGCTTGACCACCCCCACTACACCCGCCCTGAAGTCTGGCGCGGTCAAGCGGTACCGTC
>JBJTSL010000157.1:0-4864 GCA_046076625.1 Allobrachymonas sp. | reverse complement strand
CAGCGCAATTTGCAGCAGCTCGCCTCTGATGGCGCACATCTGCTCGGCGTGGGCTCGGGCTTTCAAGCGTGTGGCGAAACGGGTGATGGGCGGATGCTGGAAGCGGCTGAATTGCTGGAAGAAGTGATTGCGTTTTTTCAGCCGAAGTTGCTTACTGGAAAACACGTCGTCGTCACCGCTGGGCCGACTTACGAGGCGATTGATCCGGTGCGTGGCATCACGAATTTGTCGAGCGGCAAGATGGGCTTTGCGATTGCTCGCGCGGCGCGAGAGGCGGGCGCGGAAGTCACGCTCATCGCTGGCCCTGTGCATCTGCCTACGCCGCGCGGCGTGACGCGCGTTGACGTGAAATCTGCAAAAAATATGCTGGTAGCCGGCACAGAATTTGCGCGGAATGCTCATATTTTTATAGCGTGTGCCGCAGTGGCTGATTGGCGGCCTGCGAATGCCGCCGATCAGAAGATCAAGAAAGATGGTTCGGGCAAAGCACCAGAGCTGGCTTTTGTAGAGAACCCAGATATCTTGGCGACGATTGCAAAATTGGAGCGCGCTAAGAAAGGTGATTTGTATTGCGTGGGCTTTGCAGCGGAGAGCGAGGAATTGGAAGCCAATGCGAAAGCCAAGCGCATCCGCAAGGGCGTGCCGCTCTTGGTAGGCAACATCGGGCCGAGCACTTTTTGGCAGGACGACAATGCGCTGCTGCTGGTTGATGCCCAGGGCGTAAAGCAGATTGAAAGAGCGCCTAAGCTAGAGCTGGCTCGGATGCTGGTGGCTGAGATTGCTGCTCGGCTGGGTTGAAGAAAATGCTTTTGAACGCAGAGGACGCGAAGGTTTCGCGAAGGGCGCAGAAAAGAAACTCAAGATAAGAAAAAAGACTTTGAGCTAGTACATTCTCTTTTGGAAATTGCTGTTTTGTACTTTTTTGCGTCTTCTGCGAAACCTTTGCGTCCTCTGCGTTCAAGTTTGAATTTGACTTTGAATTTGTATTCGGAAGTTAAATGAAAATCGACATCAAAATCCTAGACGAACGTCTGAAAAACAATCTCCCAGCCTACGCCACAGATGGCAGTGCGGGCTTGGATCTCAGAGCATGCATCAATGAGCCGCTCAAGCTCGAACCGAATGCTTGGCAGCTCGTCCCGGTGGGCATTGCCATGTGGCTGCGCGATCCGAATTACGCGGCGCTGATTTTGCCGCGCTCGGGCATGGGGCATAAGCATGGCATTGTGCTCGGCAATCTGGTGGGACTGATTGATAGCGACTACCAAGGGCAGCTCATGGTGAGCGCTTGGAATCGCTCGCCCACTGCCTTCACCATGGAGCCGCTGGAGCGGATTGCACAGCTCGTGATCGTGCCGGTGATGCAGGCGCAGTTCAATGTGGTGCAGGAGTTTCCGCCCACGGAGCGGGGCGAAGGTGGATACGGATCGACGGGTAAGAAGTAATGGCCAGATATAAAGTGAAGGGCCCAGAGCCCGCGCCGCGTGAGTATGTGATTGATTCGCTGGATATTGAAGCCCAGGGTGTAGCTCGCGCTGAGGATGGCAAGGTGGTGTTTATTGATAGTGCCCTGCCGGGCGAACGCGTCACGGCCATCACACGCCGCAGCAAAAACAATTGGGAGGCGGCTGACCTGGTGGCGATTCACAAAACCAGCAGTCTGCGCGTGAAGCCGGAATGCCCGCATTTTGGTTTGCATGTGGGCGCGTGCGGTGGCTGCAAGATGCAGCATTTGGAGCCTTCGGCACAGGTGGCGATCAAGCAGAGGGCGCTGGAGGATCAGCTTTGGCATTTGGGCAAAGTGAAGCCTGATCTTGTGTTGCGACCCATTCAAGGGCCAGACTGGGGCTATCGCTATCGGGCGCGGCTTTCGATGCGCTATGTGCGCAAGAAAGATGAGGTGCTGATTGGTTTTCATGAGCGGGCGAGCCGCTATTTGGCTGATATGCAAACCTGCGTGATCCTGCCGCCTCGTGTGAGCAGCATGCTCTTGCCGCTGCGAGCCTTGGTAAAAAGCATGGAAGCGCGCGAGACGCTACCGCAGATTGAATTGGCTTGCGGCGATGATGTGACGGCGCTGGTGTTACGGCATTTGGAGCCACTCTCTGAGGGAGATATCGCTAAGTTACGCGAGTTTGCCGCTCAACATGGGGTGCAATGGTGGCTACAGCCCAAGGGCCCGGAGACAGTGAAGCTTTTGGACGAGGCTGGCTCGGTGCTCGCTTACGCGTTGCCCGAATTCGGGATCACCATGCCCTTCAAGCCCACGGATTTCACACAAGTCAACCCGCAGATCAACCGCGTGCTCGTCACCCGGGCCCTGCGTTTGCTCGATGTGCGAAAAACGGATCGTGTGATCGATTGGTTTTGCGGCTTGGGCAACTTCACACTGCCCTTGGCCACCCAGGCGCGCGAGGTCGTGGGCATTGAGGGCAGCGATACGCTGGTTATGAGGGCGAAAGCTAATGCAGCGCAGAACTTGAAGAAAAAACAGCCTATCGCCGGCACAGATTCTGCGCAAGGTGCTACTGATTTCGTAGCGCGCAATCTGTTTGAAATGACAGGGCAAATGCTGGTGGATGACGGCTACGCGAACCGCTGGCTGATCGACCCGCCCCGCGAAGGCGCTTTCGCGCTCGTGAAAGCCCTCGCGCAAATTCACCAGCAGCGTTTGGGGAATATGCCTGAAGTAGAAGAAGGCAAGCCTGCGCCACAGCCTGTGAACATTGGGGATTGGCAGCCTCCGCAGCGCATCGTCTATGTGAGCTGCAATCCTTCCACACTCGCCCGCGATGCCGGCTTGCTGGTGCATCAAGCGGGCTACCACTGCGCAGCCGCTGGCGTGGTGAACATGTTTCCGCACACTGCCCATGTGGAGAGCATGGCAGTGTTTGAATTGAGCTAAGCCATAGCGCAATAGCAGCTTGTCAGCCGGGGCAATGCGGATGGGTTGACAATCTGCATCAACATTTGGAGACCGCTATGAACCGTCAACAATTCTTATTCACCCTTTCCGCTCTTGCGGCGAGCAGCGCATGGGCGCAAGCTTTCCCCAGCAAACCCATCAAAATCGTTGTTCCTTTTGGGGCAGGTGGTGTTGCAGATCAGACCGCCAGGGCTGTGGCGCAGAAGCTCTCCGAGAGTTTGGGCCAGAGCGTCATCGTGGACAACAAGCCGAGCGCCGGTGGCATCGTAGCGGGGGAGTTGGTGACGAAATCCGAAGCGGATGGTCATACTTTGCTGCTGATGAGCAATGGCACGGCGGTGAGCACGGGTCTTTTTAAAAGCTTGCCATTTGACGCGCAAAAGGATTTCGCGCCAATCTCTACGCTTGGCACGTTTGATATCGCGGTGGTCGCGGCGGAAGACGGCAAGTTCAAAACCATGCAAGAGCTGATTGCCTTTGCGCGCGCCAACCCTGGCAAACTCAATGTGGGCACGATCAATATTGGTTCGACGCAGAATTTGGCGGCACGACTCATTGAATCGGCGGGCAATTTGGATTGGACGGTGGTGCCGTTTCGCGGTACGCCCGATGTGATTTCAGCCTTGCGTGGTGGCACGGTAGATGTGGCGGTGGAAATCCTTGGGCCCCTCATGGGGCAAATCAATGCGAAAGCTGTGCGGGCGCTGGCGGTGATGGGCGAGCGCCGCGCAGCTAAATTGCCTGATGTGCCAACACTGGCTCAAGCGGGCATCTCCGGGGCTACAGCCTCGAGCTGGAACGCACTGGCCGCGCCCGCGAAAACGCCGCGCGATGTGATCGTGAGAATCAACAAAGCCGTGGCCGATGCGCTGAATTCCCCTGATCTCAAAGCCAAGCTGGCCGATTTGAATGTGGATGCGCAGGCCAGCACACCAGAAGCATTGGGCAACTTGCTGGCCTCTGAAACGAGGCGCTGGAGTGATGTGATCGTCCGCGCCAAAATTGAGAAGCAGTGATCATGGATCTGAGCAAAATCGGCGTCATCGGCTATGGTGAGGTGGGCAAGATTTTTGCCTCGGGCTTGAAAGCCAAAAGCGGCGTGCAGAGCATCGCCGCTTGGGATCTGAAGTTTGCGCATCAAGCCAGCCGTGGAGTGGAGCTTGCCCACGCGGCACAGGCAAATGTGCAAGCCTGCCCGGGCATGCAAGCGCTGTGCGAAGCCAGCAGCTTCATCATTTCAGCGGTGACGGCATCGAATACTTTGGCAGTCGCGCAAGAAGCTGCGCAGTCTATTCAACGCGGCACTGTGTTCCTTGATCTGAACTCAGCTTCACCCGGCACCAAGCAAGAATGCGCTGCCTTGATTGATGCAGCAGGAGGGCAGTATGTGGAAGCGGGCGTGATGGCCTCCGTGCCGCCCTATGGCATCCTAGTTCCGATGCTTTTGGGCGGTTTGCCGGCAAAGAATCTTGCTGGTCTGCTATCAAAATGGGACTTGGATACCAAGGCTGTGAGCGATCAACTCGGCGTGGCCAGTGCTATCAAGATGTGCCGCAGCGTGATGATCAAGGGGCTGGAAGCCTTGGTGATTGAAAGCTACAGCACAGCGCGTGCCTACGGCGTGGAAGATCAGATGGTCGCTACGCTGCAAGAGACCTTTCCCAGCATTGATTGGAACGCCCAAGGCGCTTATTTCTTCAGCCGCGTCGTGCAGCATGGAAAGCGCCGCGCAGAGGAAATGCGCGAATCTGCGCGTACGGTGCAGGAAGCGGGCTTTGAACCACTCATGACGGGTTCGGTTGCTGCCAAACAGCAGTGGGTGGCCGATCAGGCCGAGGCGGGTGTATTCAAAGATGTGCCGAAAGAGGCGGTCAAACAGGGTGATTGGCAGGCTTATGCAGACGCGCTGTTGGCGGTGCGGCGAGCTTAGTGCGGCAG
>JBJTSL010000156.1:0-2379 GCA_046076625.1 Allobrachymonas sp. | reverse complement strand
GCGTAACTTTCGCGTCTTTCGCGTACCGGATGTTTGGTATTGATATGGGTTATTTCGTTCCAAAAATCCGATCCCCCGCATCTCCCAACCCAGGCAATATATACCCGTGGTCGTTGAGTTCGCGGTCTATTGAAGCGGCGTAGATGGAGACATCCGGATGGGCTTTTTGCATGGCTGTTACGCCCTCTGGGCAGCCCACCAAGCACACGAATTTGATACTTTTGGGATTCAGTTCTTTGAGGCGATCCACGGCGGCTACAGCGGAATTTCCGGTCGCCAGCATCGGATCCACCACAATCACATGGCGCTCCTGCATCTCTTGCGGCATCTTGAAATAGTATTCCACTGCCGTGAGCGTTTTCGGGTCGCGATACAGGCCCACATGCCCCACGCGTGCGCCCGGCACGACATCCAGCATGCCGTCGAGCAAGCCCGTTCCTGCGCGCAGGATACTCACGAAGACGAGTTTTTTGCCATCCATTACCGGACTCATCATTTTTTCCAGCGGCGTTTCAATTTCAATATCGGAAAGTGGCATATCCGCCGTGACTTCATAAGCCATGAGCGCCGCCAGCTCACGCAGCAGGCGGCGGAAGGTGTTGGTAGACGCCTCTTTTTTGCGCATCAAGGTGAGCTTATGCTGCACCAGCGGGTGGTTGACGACGAAGCAATTGTTGTTGAAAGTAGTGGCCATGAGCAGTTCTATCAAAATTTAAAAAATCGTTCCGTCAGATTCGATGTGCAGTGGCGGAGTGCCTGCACGCAATTTTTGCGCCAAAACGCGGCCTGTCGCCCAAGTACCGCCTTCAAGAATGCATGCTAGGGGCATTTCTTGGGCGGTTTTGCCGAGCTGGCTGCGCACCAAAGGCGCAAGCTCATCGAGCAACGCGACTGTGAGCGCGCGCCATTCCACAATGAATTCTTCATGCGGCTGATGTGCGTGTTTCGCAGCTTCTGCATTTTTGAGCGAGAGCACGCCACCGTCAAGCAGTAAGCCACCGTTACGGTATTCGGGCAGGCCCGTCAGCGCATCCAGCCCGCTCACTTGCACGCCACTCCATTCAAAAGGTTCGAGCAGCGAATAGGTGAGCCACTGCGAGAGCTTGTGAAACGGAATCCAGCCCTCAGGCACGCTGCTTTTGCCTAAGGCTGCATGCGGCCAACAATCGCCCACCGCCTGCCCGTCAAATACACTGCCCGATGGCCAGATGCGTGACAGCGTTTTGAGTAATACCCCGAGCAGCTCATGCGCCGCTATCGAATGCATAGCAATCTGCGCAGATTTCATGCCGGCGGACTGCATAAAAGTGTATAAATTTCCTACTCTGGGTGTGCCAGAGCCAAACACCTCAGGCTGCTCCGCCAAAGCCTTGCCTAAGCGGCGAAGCAGGTTCACGCGGCCCTCCAAGCCCACCAGCGGGTTGCTATCCGTCACTTGAAAGGCCTGCGCCAATTGGATCGTGGACAAGCGTTGCAGCGCCAGCGCATGGCAGCGTAGCGGCTGCGAAGGATCGCTGGAGAATAGCCCACTGCAAAACGCATGAAAACTCGCCACACCCAGCCCCTCCGACCGAGCATGCACCTGTCCGGTGCGCGCTTCTTTGTATTGCCAGCTTGCGCCTGCACCTGCATCGAGCAGTACGCTCACAACCACCAAATCAATCAAAGTCACTGGATCTGTTGAAGCGCCGCTGCTCAATTCTTCCAGCCAAGACCGTCGATCCACACCGCCCGCTTCAAAATGTCGCCAGCGGCTGTGATACGGAATCTTCAAGTCTGGATAGCGGCTGCGCGTGGTCTGCACCACGAGGTTGGCCACACTGGGCAGGGCTTGGTCATGCACCGCGAAGTGCGCAGACTGCCCAGCACGTGCGCGAGCAAGCAGCGCCTTGGCTCGGCTTCGCGTGGTGGAGGTATCAAACAAAGCTTTCAGCATAATTTTTAGATGATTTTTGCCAAATAGCCGGCATGAATATTATCTGAGATGCTATCAAAACAAGAGCTATTCATTCAACCCACGTCCTTTAGTGGCTTTGAGCTGGTCGCTGCTGGGTGCGCCCGTGGGCGTGAAGTAACCAGCAGCCATCTTCGCATCCATCTCCACTTTCGCATCAGCAGGAATCAAGTCATCGGGAATGTTCACCCGCTCGCCAACTTCAATGCCGCTTTGCGTGATCGCATCAAATTTCATATTGCTCATGGAGACGAGGCGGTGAATCTTGGTGATGCCCAGCCAATGCAAGACATCGGGCATGAGCTGCTGGAAGCGCATATCCTGCACGCCAGCTACGCATTCTGTGCGAGTGAAATATTTGTCGGCGGTGTCTCCACCCTCTTGGCGTTTGCGTGCGTTGTACACCAAGAATTTCGTCACTTCAC
>JBJTSL010000155.1:0-3789 GCA_046076625.1 Allobrachymonas sp. | reverse complement strand
TGTACGCTCTGGGCATGTCTACACGCCTGAACCCCCTCGACACCGCGTGGCTTTTCACAGAAAGCCGCGCCACGCCCAACCATGTGGGCGGCTTGCTCACGTTTCGTCTGCCCGAAGACGCGCCGCATGACTACATGCGCCAGATGATGCTTGTCTTTCGCAACCACAGCGAGTTTCAAGCGCCTTGGAATCGCAAGCTCAAGCATGCGTTTAACAAGAACCCTATTCCGGAATGGGTGGAAGACACCAATATTGATTTGGAATACCACGTGCGCCACTCGGCGCTGCCTTGGCCGGGCGGCGAGCGAGAGTTAGGCGAGTTGGTCGGGCGCTTGCAAGGCACTCCGCTGGATTTAAGCCGTCCGCCTTGGGAATGCACCCTGATCGAAGGGCTGGAGGGTGGGCGCTTTGCGATTTTTGTGAAGATTCATCATTCGCTGATTGATGGCGTGAGCGGTATGAAGCTGTTGCAGCGAGCCATGGCGACTGATGCAAGCAAGAGCAAACAAATCCCCCCGTTTTGGGCGAGCTTGCCGGAAAACACTGATCCTAGCAAACCCCCCAAGCCCAAGCGCCGCAATCCAACGATGGCCGATGCAATGACCATGGGCATGGCGAGCTTGGGTGATCAGGTGCGCAATGTGCCGCAACTTGTCACGGCGTTCACCAAGATGATCCAGCGCGTCGGGCAAACGGATGAAGGCATGTCGGTGCCTTTTGATGCGCCGTACTCGGTGCTCAATGGCCGTGTGCGCGAAAAGCGCCGCTTTGCAACGCAGCAATTTTCGCTAGATCGGCTCAAAGAGGTCGCCGATGCTGCCAATTGCACGATCAATGACGTGGTGCTCACCTTGTGCGGCGGGGCGCTACGGCGCTTTTTGGATGAGCGCGGTCAATTGCCAAGCAAATCACTCACGGCTGGTATCCCCGTCTCCGTGCGACCTAAGGACGATACCGGAACGGGCAATGCCATTAGCTTCATTGTTTCTACGCTGGGCACAGATTTACTCAGCGCCAAGGATCGGCTCGATGCAATTAAATCATCGGTCAAGCATGCCAAAGCACACGTACAAAGTCTGCCACGCGCGGCCATGCAGCAATACACCATGCTGCTGATGGCGCCCACACTCGTGACCATGCTCACAGGTATCGGCGGGCGTATCCGTCCGATGTTCAATATCACGATATCCAATGTGCGCGGGCCCGATAAACCGCTGTTTTTCATGGGTGCGGAATTGCTTGCCACCTATCCGGCTTCCATCGTGACGCACGGCCAAGCGATCAATATCACCTGCCACAGCTATGCGGGTACGATGAATTTTGGTTTCACTGCCTGCCATTCTTCGCTGCCGAGCATGCAAAAAATTGCGGTGTATTCAGAAGATGCGCTGCAGGAGCTTGAAAAAGCGCTGGGTATGAAGGCGGCAAGAGGGGTAAACACGGCGAAAAGTCAGGTATCTGCCTCTAAAACATCATCGGCTTCAAAGGCAAAATCTTCCCGCAAAGCTGCAGCTGCTTGATGAGTGAGTGTCAAGGGGCTGGCAGTTGAAAAACTGAAAGCCTTCATGACCTCTGCCTCTTCTTCCTCCGGCAAGCCTGCCTCTGCCGCGACCGTCAAAAAACTCGAACGCGCCCTCGCGCAGCAGCGCGCTGCATACCACTCGCTGCCTAACCCTGATTTCAAATCACGCCAGCATGACTTGCAGCAACTGGAGCGCTTCGTGCGCGACCACATGGAAGAGATCGTGCAGGCCATCAGCGCCGACTACGGCCACCGCTCACGCCATGAAACGCTGATGACTGACATCATGCCCGTGCTGGGCACGATTGCCGATGCGCTGAAGAATCTGCGCACTTGGATGAAACCCCAAAAACGCGCCGTGGACCGCGTGGTGTTTGGCATGGCCAGCAACACCGTCATTCCGCAGCCGCTCGGTGTGATCGGCGTGATCGTGCCTTGGAACTTTCCGCTGAACCTCACCTTGGTGCCGATGGCGGCGATTTTTGCAGCTGGAAACCGCGCCATGGTGAAAATGAGCGAGAACTCGCGCCAGCTCACGCGCTTGCTCATGGACAAAATGCCCGCCTACCTGCCGCCAGAGAAGTTGCAGTTTTTTGAAGAAACGGGTGGCGTGGGCCCGGCGTTTTCCCAGCTCAAGTTTGACCATTTGCTTTTCACGGGTTCGACGGCCACGGGCCGCTCGGTCATGGCCAATGCGGCGGGCAACCTTTGCCCTGTCACGTTGGAATTGGGCGGCAGCTCGCCGGCGATCATTGCCGATGATTTTTCTTTGAAGACGGCAGCTGAGCGGATCTTGTATGTGAAATACCTCAATGCGGGTCAGATTTGCACCACCGTGAACCATGTGTTCGTGCCGCGGGGGAAGGTGGCAGAGTTTGCAAAATTAGCGCAAGACATCGTGCCCCAGCGCTATGCCAGCCTTGATTCACCCGATTACACCTCCATCATTGATGACAAAGCTTTCCAGCGTATCGTTGGGCTTTTGCAAGATGCGAAAAAGCGCCGAGCCAAAGTGATTCAGCTCATCCCCGGAGAGCCTTGGAATGCGACAACGCGCAAGATCGCGCCGCACATCGTCATCGGCGCGTCGGCCAACTCCGATCTTATGCAGCAGGAAATTTTTGGCCCGGTGCTGCCCATCGTGCCGTATGACGATATGAGCGAGGTGATCGACCGCATCAATGCCGGTTCGCGCCCGCTGGCACTTTATCCCTTCAGCCACAACAAGGCCTGGGTGAGCCACTTGCTCGATCATGTGATGTCTGGCGGCGTGTCGGTAAATGATGCGCTCCTGCATGTGGGCCAGCACGATCTGCCATTTGGCGGCGTGGGTGAATCGGGCATGGGGCACTATCATGGCTTGGAGGGTTTCCAGAATTTCTCCAAGCTACGCCCGGTGTTTTCTCAGGCGCGCGTGTCTGCTGTGAAATTGTTGTTCCCGCCATACGGTTTGGTGGCGGACAAAATGCTCGCGTTTTTGCTGCGATAGACTTCGCAGCATCTATGAATCAAGCGGCTGATGCTCCCATTGGTGTATTCGACTCAGGTATCGGTGGCCTGAGTATTCTGCGGGCGCTGCGCTCGCGGTTGCCGCATGAAGATTTCGTGTATTTTGCAGACACGGCGCACAACCCCTATGGTGGGAAAGCCAGCGAATTTGTTTTGCAGCGCTCGCTGGCGATTGCCGATGATTTGATGCGCAATGAGGGTATCAAGGCACTGGTGGTGGCTTGCAACACGGCCACAGCGGCGGCAATTGCTGATTTGCGCACACGCTACCCAGAATTGCCGCTGATTGGTATTGAGCCCGCGCTCAAACCCGCCGCGCAGCTCACGCGCACCGGTCGTGTGCTCGTGTTGGCCACGCGCGGCACGCTGCACAGTGCGAAGTTTGCGGCGTTGCTGAAAGCCAATCGCGCAGATGTGGAGTTTGTATGCATCGCCTGCGAAGGCTTGGCCGAGCGCATTGAGCGCGTGGATACGTCACAAGAGCAGTTGCAAGAAACTACTGATTTAATAGCACTGTGCGCAGATTTCTTGCCGGCGAGTAGTCAATTTGGCTTAAAAAATGGGCAATTCGACACCTTGGTGCTGGGTTGTACGCATTACCCGCTCATCGCACCGATTTGGCGCGAACTGGTGGGCGCGGAGGTGACGATGGTGGATAACGCACACGCTGTGGCGCTGCAAACCGCCAAATTGCTCTCGGGTAATCTTCGGGCTTCAGGGGTTGGGCAGATGCGCTGGCGCAGCAGTGGCGCTGCAAC
>JBJTSL010000154.1:0-9240 GCA_046076625.1 Allobrachymonas sp. | reverse complement strand
ATCCTCGACAGGCTCTTCCACAAATCCGGGCTCAAGAACATCGAGGCCGAGCGCGGTGTGCCAGTGGCGCACCGCGTGTGGAAGAGCCTGTCGAGGATTCCGCTTCGTTGCCCGGCGTAGTGACGAAATTTTCTGCGGTACAAGATGGTCGGCGCTACGTGGTGCAGCGGCGCGGCGGCTATGGCGGCAAGGCGGGTGACACGATTTTGAAGCTGCCCACCACCGAGCATCCAGATTTGGTGGCCAATGAAATGGTGGGCTATCAGCTGTGTGACGCGCTCGGCCTTGATTGCGCCAAGGCCAGTATCGTGAGCCGCTCGCACGCGGATTTACCCAATGACATTCCGTTCAACGAAATCCTCGCCGTGCAGCGCTTTGATCGTGCAGCAGGCGGCCAGCGTATCCACATGGAAGAATTTGCCCAAGTGCTGGGCTACGCGCCGCGCCACAAATACGGCAAAGGCATTGCGCACGACTACACGCGCATGCTCATGCTGCTGGATCGTTACTCCAGCCGCCCCGCGCCCGATGTGCTCGAATTCGCTCGCCGCTTCACTGCCTTCATCCTCATGGGCAACACCGATGCGCATTTGAAAAACTGGGCGCTCGTCTACCAGGATGCACGTCAACCGCAACTCTCCCCTTTGTACGACCCCGTTTGCGTCAGCGCATTTTTTGAAGAAGCGCCGAGCAGTGCGTATGCCATCAACCGCGCCATCGACAAAACCCTCCGCGCCTTCACTTGGGACGATTTTGGAGGTTTGCTCAAACAAGCCGGCTTGCTGCGCCACAGCAGCATTGTGCGTAAATGCAAAGAGATGGTGAAAACTGCGCAATCGGACTGGCCAGCACTTCTGAAAGACGCGCCGCCGGCAGTAAGGCGCAGTGTGCAGGCGCGGCTGAAGAGTGGCGTCGCATTGAGCCAGTTGAAGTGATTTTTAAGGAGAAAACGGCGTTTCGCCGGCACAAATATTGCGTGGAGTGCTATGGAATTCATAGTTTTGCAACCGCCATCATCCTCAGCTCAATTAAAAAAGGCCTCCGAGGAAGCCTTTTCAGAACAAAAAGCAAAAGGTCTCAAGCCGCAATGGTTTGATCGATGAACTGTGTCAACTGAGCCTTGCTCAATGCGCCAACTTTGGTGGCAGCCAAAGTGCCGCCTTTGAAAATCATGAGAGTCGGAATACCGCGGATGCCGAATTTTCCGGGGATGTCGCGGTTTTCATCGACGTTCATTTTGGTGATTTGGAGTTTGCCGGCGTGGGAGGAGGCGATCTCATCCAGGACAGGAGCGATCATTTTGCAGGGGCCGCACCATTCAGCCCAGAAATCCACCAGCACGGGTTTGTCTGCCTGCAGCACGTCGGCTTCGAAGCTGGTGTCGGTGATGTGTTTGATCAGGTCGCTGGCCATGGGGGTTCTCGCAAAGTGTTAGATAGTGAATGTTGGATAGATGTCGGTCGAACAAGACGGACAGCTATTACAGTGTGGGCATTGTGACAGAAAGCAAGTTTTTTCTCCCAACCCTCAAACGCGGGTTCTGGCTATGGCTTCGATAGCGGCAAACAATCAGCTGGGCCGAGTGAATGAGGGCTGGGCGCGGCTTTGGCAGGCCGTGCGCGAGGCCATGGTGGCTCGCAAAGCACATGCGGCGCGCACCGTGGTGCTCTTGCCGTTTTTCCAATTGCAGGCGCTTGCGCGGCTAACTTGGGGGCAAAGCTTGCAAGGAAGCACCGCTTGCGGCTTCCTGCCCCGCATGGAGACGACGCAAAGCTGGCAGCAGCGCTTGCGGCCGTTCGAGCCGGGGGCGCTGGACATCGGTTTTGATGCAGGGCTGGACAGCCTGCGAGCGCGTCGTTTTTTGGCGCAAGCGGGCTTGCAGGGGGACGCGGCGTTGCTCACGCCCTGGCTGGTGGAGGCAGCGCAGCAAATCGGCGGCTTGGCGGCTTGCGTGTTGCCTTCAGAGCGCGCAGCTTGGGCAGACAAGCTGCGCGGCGAACTGCTCGCAGGCAGCCAGCCGCAATTTGCGCGGCATGAGGCCGCAGTGGCGCAGATGGCGCTGGCTTGGGGCGCGGCATCAAGCTATGCCAGCGATGTGCTGTTTGAGCCCAGTACGGTGGCGCAGGTGGATTTGCTGGTCGTGGTGCGTGGGGTACACAGCAATGCCCTGACCCAAAAGCTTGCCGCGCATTGTGAAGCCATCAAACCGGGCGTTGTATTTTGGCAGGATTTACCGCAGGCAGCTACTGGCCAGCTTTTCACCCAAGCCGCGCAAGATGCTGAAGACGAGGCCGAGCGCGCCTGCGCTTGCATCTGGCAAGCCCTGCGTGAGGGTTTGCAGCCTGTGGCGTTGCCGGCAATTGACCGGCAGACCACGCGGCGCATCAGCGCGATGCTCAGTGAAGCGGGCGTGAGCATCGCAGATGAGACAGGCTGGCGGCTGTCCACCACGCGCTCGGCAGCGGCTTTGATGAGCTTGCTGCGTGCTGCGCATCCATTGGCCACACTGGATGAGCAGCTCGATTGGCTCAAGCATTGCGATGCTTCAGAAGGCGCTGTGGCAGGCTGGGAGCAGGCACTTCGAGGTCAAAATGCGACATTCGCCGGCATGGAATCTGCGCAGAATGCTATTATTTTTATAGCTTCTGAGCAGAGCCCCGAGGTGGTACGAAACAGCTTGCGAGCGCATCGGCGTTTGCTCGAGTGGCTCACTGCATTGCGCACTGCACTGCAAGCCTGCGGCCAATGGGCGAGTTTGACGCAAGACACGGCGGGGATCGAAGTGATTCACGCGCTGCATTTGAATCGCACCGAACTCAGCGACATCGTGACATCGGATGCGCTGCGCATGAGTTTGTCGGAGTTCACGCGATGGGTGCAGGCGGCGCTAGAGGGAGCGAGCTTCAAGCCGACCTCCGCTTTGAAAGAGGGTGAAGCAGCTCAAGTGGTGATCTTGCCGCTGGCGCAGATGGCCGCACGCCCCTTTGCTTGCGCGGTGCTCGCGGGCACGGATGAAACGCGGCTGCCGTTCGCTCCCGAGTTGCCCGGCTTTTGGACACGCGCGCAGCGCTTGGCCTTGGGGCTTCCTATGCATGAGCAGCTTGGCGCAGAGCAGCAAGATGCTTGGCATCGTGCCATGCAATTGCCCGCCGTGCATGTGCTGTGGCGCAGTGCGCAGGGCGATGAGCCGATCTCGCCCAGCCCGCTGCTGCAAGCGTGGCTGTTGCAGCACTCTGCCATGCAAAGCAATGATGCGCGGGAATCAGTGAGCGTGCAGGCCCAGCCGCAAAGCCGGCCTGCGCCCAGTGCAGCTGCCTTGGCCACGCATGTGTTTTCTGCCAGCAGCTATGTCGATGTGCGCACCTGTCCGTATCGCTACTTTGCGCTGCGCCTGCTGGGCTTGCAAGAGGCCGCGGAGTTGGATGAAGAGTTGTCCAAACGCGAATTTGGCCAATGGTTGCATGAGGTGCTCAGCGAGTTTCATCGCGGGCGGCCACGCGAGAGCAGCGCCGGTCAAGACCGCGAGTTGCTGGACGCGTGTGCCGCGCGGCTGGCGCAGCCTTTTGCGCAAGAGGCTGGCTTTGTGCCCTTTGCGGCGAGCTGGCCTCAGCTGCGGGACAGCTATTTGGCGTGGCTCTCCAAACACGAGGAAAAAGGCTGGCGCTTTGAAGCGAGTGAGCTCAGTTTGTCGCGCGATATCTCAGGCGGTGTGAATGAGGTCAAGCTGCAAGGTCGCTTGGACCGCATGGACCTCTTGGCAGGGTCGGGCGCCAGCCAGCGCTGGGTGATGGATTACAAAACCGAGAGCGAGGCAACCTTGAAAAAGCGCGTGATCCAGCCGCTGGAAGACACGCAGCTTGTGTTTTACGCGGCCTTGCTCGGGGCAGATCGGGCAGGCGACGAAGTGCAGGCCAGCTACATCGCCATCACCGAGAAAACCACCAAGGCCGTGACGCAAGAGAAGCTGCGCGATGCGCTGCCTGTATTGTTAGACGGTTTGGCCCACGATGCGCAGCGCATGCTCTCGGGTTATGCGTTGCCAGCTTTGGGCGAAGGCAAAGCCTGCGAGTATTGCGCGGCGCGCGGTTTGTGTCGCAAAGACGGGTGGGCGACATGACAGCGGCCTACACACTGGCTGGAAAGCCGTGCACACGCGAAGCGTTTTATGCGGCGGCTTGTGACCCGCAGCGCCATATCGTGGTGCAAGCTTGCGCGGGCGCGGGCAAGACCTGGATGCTGGTCTCGCGCATTTTGCGGGCGCTGATTGCGGGGGCGCAGCCGCAAGAAATTTTGGCCATCACGTTCACCAAAAAGGCTGCCGGCGAGATGCGCGAGCGGCTTCAAGAATGGCTGCTGGAGTTTTCCAGCGCCTGCGATGAGAGGCTCACGCAAGCCCTGCTGGAGCGCGGAATTTCAAGCGAAATCGCCCATTCGCCGGCACACGATCTGCGCAGTTTGCTATCAAATTTATACCGGGCCATACTGCAATCGCCGCGCGGCGTGCAGATTCGCACCTTCCACGGTTGGTTTGCCGCGCTCTTGCGGCATGCGCCGCTGGATGTCTTGGAGCAACTTCAATTGCCTGCGCAATACGAGCTGCTGGAAGACGATGCGCAAGCTGTGCAGGCGCTGTGGCCGCGCTTTTATGCGCTGCTGCAAGGCGATGCCGCTTTGCATGCGATCTACCGTGAAGCAGTCTGCGATGTGGGCCGCTGGGGTGTGCAGGAAGCGCTGACGAATGCGCTGGCCAAGCGGGTGGAGTTTGAGCTGGCCGACCGCGCGGGTGTGGTGCGCGCCAGCATTCCCAGCGCGGCTGATGTCTTTCCTGAATTCGCGGGCCTGGACGAACCCTTGCAGCGCTTGGCCATGCAGCAAGCCGTTTTGCTGGCAGCAGCGAGAGTGTTGGGCGCAGCCAAACAGGCTTCCTATGCGGCCAAAGGCCAGGAGCTGGAGCAATGTTGCACCGAAGCGCGCTGGGGCGATGCGCTGCTGTGTTTGCTCACCCAAGAGGGTACGCCGCGCAAGTTCAATGCGCAACTGGTGAGCACGCCGCAAGTGGCTGCCGCGCAAGCCCTGTGTGAGCAGGTCAAGCAAGCCAATGAGCAGCACGCCGCATGGCAGCATCAGCAGCGCATGGCACAGCTCAGCCGCGCATTGATCGCTTGCTTTGCTGATCTCAAGCGAGAGCGCGGCTGGGTGGATATGAACGATTTGGAGCGTGCTGCCCTGCATTTGCTCGCTGACGACGCGCTCTCTGGCTGGGTGCAGCAGCGGCTGGATGCGCAAGTGCGGCATTTGTTGATCGACGAGTTTCAAGACACGAACCCGCTGCAATGGCAGGCGCTGCAAGCTTGGCTTTCTGGCTATGCGGGCGTGGGCGGCGGTGGCCATGCGGCGCCCAGTGTCTTCATCGTGGGCGATGCCAAGCAAAGCATTTACCGCTTTCGCCGCGCCGAGCCACAGGTGTTTGAGGCGGCCACGCGCTTCGTCTGCCATGAATTGAATGGCACCCTGCTGCAATGCGACCACACGCGGCGCAATGCGCAAGGCGTGATGCAAGTGGTCAATGCGCTGATGACGCAAGCTGCCACCGAGTTGCCCTATGAATTCAGGGTGCACACCACAGAAAGCTTGGAGGCGGGCCAAGTGATTCGTCTGCCGCTGGCACCTTTGCCTGAGAAGGCACTCAGCTCTGGGGAACTGGTGTGGCGCGACACACTCACCACGCCTCGAGACGAGCCCGAGGAGCATGCGGTGGACACCGAATGCCAAGTGGCGGCGCGCTGGGTCGCCGCGCAGATCGCTGGTGGGCTGGCCGGCCAAGACATCATGGTGCTCGCCAGAAAGCGTGACCGCCTCGCCCGTATGCGCGATGCCCTGCGCAGTCTGGGTGTGGTCAGCCAGATCACAGAGAAAACGGCGCTGATCGATTTGCCCGAAGTGCAAGACATGGTGGCGCTGCTCGATGCACTCGTCTCACCGGGCAACGATCTGGCGCTGGCACGCGCCCTCAAGTCGCCGCTGTTGGGCTGGAGTGATGAGGATTTGATGGCCTTGGCGCAGGATGTGAAAGCGGCTCGCAGCGCGTCTGGGCATGCAACGAGTTGGTGGCAAGTGCTCACCAGAACGCTATCAGATGCAGAGCACTCTGCGCAGATTCTATGCCGGCGTAATGCTGATTTGACCTTAAAAACGGCAGATGCACTGCGCCAGATGCAAGCGCTGCTGCAACAGCTTCCGCCGCATGACGCTTTGAGCCGCATCATGAGTGAACACCATGCGTCCGAGCGCTTCATGGCCGCTGCGCCCGCGCCGCTCAGAGCCCGTGTGCAGCTGAGCTTGCAAGCGCTTTTGCACGCCGCGCTGGAGATTGGTGCAGGCCGCTTCCTCACGCCGCATGCTTTCGTGCGCGCCTTGAAAGCCCCGCATCTCAAAGCGCCGCAAGCCGCTGCGAGCACACAGGCGGTGCGCTTGATGACGATCCACGGCGCGAAAGGCCTAGAAGCACACACCGTGCTGCTGCTCGATACGCTCACAGGTGCGGCGCAGAGTCATTTTCTGGATGTGTTGGTTGATTGGCCGGGCGCTGCCCCACATCCGCAAACCTTTGCGTTTTTGCGCAGCGAAGCGCAAGTGCCAGCCTGCGTGGGCCCAGCGCTTGCGCATGAGCGTGAGCAGCGTGCGCGTGAGGAGATCAACACGCTCTATGTGGCCATGACGCGCACCAAACAGCGCCTCGTGTTCAGTGCGCATGAGATGGCGCGGCAGCCATCAGAGGGCTGCCCATGGATGCGCCTGCAAGCCTTGCCTGAGCCAGAGGCAGACTTGATTGAAGAGGCTTGGCACGGCGATTTTGCCGCACCGCCCGTGAGCCATGCTGCAAGCGTGTTTTTGATGAAAAAACTGCCCTTCGCCGGCATGGAATCTGCGCAAATTGCTATGCAATTCATAGCATCTAACAAGCCAAGCCCTGAAGAAGACCTGGCTGCCCGCATTGGCATGGGTATGCATCGCCTGCTGGAGTTGTATCAGCCGCAGCTTGATTTACAGCCACTTACTGCCATGATTGCCGCAAGCTTGCAACTGAGCGCTGAGCAAGCGGCGCAAGCGCTGCAAGCCGCGCAGCGCATGGTGCAAGGCGAGGCGGCGTGGGTGTGGAGCGATGAGGTGATCGACTGGCAGGCCAATGAAGTGGAGCTGCTGCACGCTGGCCAGCTGCTGCGGCTAGACCGGCTCGTTCGGCGGCGCGACACCGGCGTGTGGTGGGTGATCGATTACAAATCCGCGCGCAACCCGCAACAAAGCGCTGCACTCAGAGCGCAATTGCTGGGCTACGGTGAAGCAGTGAAGGCCGCGATGGCTCATGAGAACGCAGAGCCCCAAGTGAAAACGGCCTTCATCACTGCTGAAGGCCGCTGGGTAGCGCTTGAATAAAAAGGTGACGAGCCTTGACCCCGGCACTGACTCCACAGTTAGGGCTGCTTGGTTCCCCACCTGACCCGGTTGGCCGCTTCACCATGCGGGAAGGCCCGTCGGGTGAGATTGTAGTTCGTCTTGTGTCGCTTCTGAGTTTCTCGCTGCACTGAGCGGCTGCGGCTCACACCCGGTGCCGATTGGGCGCGGAAGATCTGCATGCGACTGGGTTCACGCCAACAAAGACTGGGGTGGTGATAGGTTTCGCTCGACCGTGGCAGCGTAAATCGACAGCTCAACTCTCGCCAAGCGCTCGGTGAAGGCGGTAAGTTGGCATGGGACGGCCTGCGTGAGCCGTGTGCGGGCGGGCGATTTTTCGTAGCACAGGGTCAGAACAACGCGAAGCGTTTTCGTTCGTCAATTTGCGGCAAGTGCCGCGCGACCCCGAGCAACGTATTATGAGCCCGCCCGCACACGGCTCACGTAGGCCAAGGCGTGAAAACCAATTGACCGAGAGAATTTCAGAAAAAAGCGGCTTCGCCCGGCATAAAATAAGCCTACTTCGCTATCAAATTCATAGAAAGCCTCCATGAAACAACATGCCCCCATCATCCTCGACGTGGCTGGCCTGACGCTCACCAAAACCGACAAGCAGCGCCTTGCGCATCCGCTGACCGGTGGCGTGATTTTGTTTGCCCGCAATTGGCAAGATCGTACGCAACTCACGCGGCTTTGCGCGGACATCAAAGCAGTGCGCAATGATTTGTTGATCTTGGTGGACCATGAAGGCGGGCGTGTGCAGCGTTTCAAGACGGATGGGTTCACACATTTGCCGCCGATGCGCTCTTTAGGCGATGGGTGGATGCGCGACGCCATGCAGGCCACGAATGCAGCCACCGCCTGCGGCTATATCCTCGCCGCCGAGCTGCGCGCTTGCGGCGTGGACATGAGCTTCACGCCTGTGCTTGATTTGGACTATGGCGGCAGCTCGGTGATTGGTGACCGCGCTTTCCACCGCGATGCGCGGGTGGCTTCACTCTTAGCCAAGAGCCTGATGCACGGCCTGCTGCTGGCGGGCATGAGCGGCTGCGGCAAGCATTTTCCAGGGCATGGCTTTGTGAAAGCCGATTCGCACACCGAGATTCCCGTAGACAAGCGCAGCCTGAAGGCCATTCTTGCCGACGACGCCGCACCTTACCGCTGGCTAGCCACGGGCATGCAATCGGTGATGCCCGCGCATGTGATTTATCCGAAGGTGGACAGCCGGCCTGCCGGTTTCTCCCAGCGTTGGCTGCAAGAGATTTTGCGCGGCGATTTTGGCTTCACCGGCTCGATTTTCAGCGACGATCTCTCGATGGAAGGCGCGCGCCTCATCGACGGCGAGTGCGTGAGCTACACGCAAGCGGCCATCCAAGCGCTCAATGCCGGCTGCGACATGGTTCTGCTGTGCAACCAAAGCGTGGGCGATGGGGGCAGGGCGGTGGATGAGCTCATCGAAGGCTTGGACCAAGCGGTCGCAAAACGCCAAGTCAGTTTGAGCGAGATGAGTGAGCAACGCCGCCAGAGTCTCCTGCCCCAAACCGCGCCGATGCCGTGGGACGAGCTGATGGTGTCAGCGGCTTATATGCAAGCTTTGGAACACTTGCTGTAAGCCGATTTTGAGGCTAAATCGGTATCTAGCCGGCATGGATTCCGCGCAGAATGCTATTGAATTGATAGTATTTGATGAATCGATCGTCATCGCTCAATCGAAACATCAACTCATGAAATAAAAAAAACGCAGGGTTGCCTGCGGTTTTTTGTTGAGAGGCTTACCCTTCAGATCAT
>JBJTSL010000153.1:0-2788 GCA_046076625.1 Allobrachymonas sp. | reverse complement strand
CTGGGCATGACTGTGAAAATCGCCAATTCAGGCGATGAATGGCGCACGATGCTTTGGGCAGACGACTATTTCGCCGCGCTCACCCAATACCCTGCGTCCAGCGGCTGGCTGCACGCTTGGAGTGATGATGCAGCCACCGTCCACAGCAAGAACGCTGCATTCATTGTTTGCACCGATCTTCTGTCACTCACCTTGCTCAAAGCGCCCGGCGAGATGGGTGCAGACATCGTGGTGGGCAATACACAGCGCTTTGGTATGCCGCTCTGCAACGGCGGCCCGCATGCTGCATTCCTCGCCTGCAAGGACGATTTCAAACGCTCCATGCCCGGTCGCTTGGTCGGTGTGAGCGTGGATGCGCATGGCAACCCGGCTTATCGCCTCGCGTTGCAAACCCGCGAGCAACACATCCGCCGCGAAAAAGCAACCAGCAATATTTGCACAGCACAGGTGCTGCCGGCGGTAGTTGCTAGTATGTATGCGGTCTATCACGGTCCGAGTGGCCTCAAACGCATCGCGCAGCGCGTCGCCGCCTACACCGCGATTCTTGCCAAAGGCTTGGAAACTTTAGGCTTTGGTAACACGCATCACGGCGAGCAGGGCGTGTTTGACACAGTGTGTGTACGCGTCGAAGGCGGTGAGCCCGCCGCCGACTCCATCGCAGCCCGCGCAGTTTCGATGTCGGCCAACCTAAGGAAAGCTTGGAACGAATATCTGATCATCAGTTTGGATGAAACCACCACACGTGCGGATATCGAGCTGCTGTGGACGATCTTTGCAAACGGCAAAGCCATTCCATCGTTCGCGCAATTTGAAAAAGGCATCGAGCCCCTAATTCCCAGCGAGCTGCGCCGCACCAGCAGCTTCCTCACGCACCCCGTCTTCAATACGCATCATTCTGAAACCAGCATGCTGCGCTACATCCGCGCCTTGAGCGATAAAGACTTGGCGCTGGACCGCACTATGATCCCGCTGGGCTCCTGCACGATGAAGCTCAATGCGACGAGTGAGATGATTCCCATCACTTGGCCAGAGTTTGCAGGCATCCATCCGTTCAGCCCAGCGGATCAACGCGAAGGCTATCGCCTGCTCGATGAGCAACTGCGTGCATGGCTGTGCCAAGCCACAGGCTACAGCGGCATCAGCTTGCAGCCCAATGCCGGCTCACAGGGCGAATATGCGGGCCTCTTGGTCATCAATGCATGGCAAGAAGCGCGCGGCCAAGGCCATCGCAAGATTTGCTTGATTCCGGCCAGTGCCCACGGCACGAATCCGGCCAGCGCGCAGATGGTGGGTATGCAAGTGGTCGTCGTAGCATGCGATGCGCAAGGCAACGTGGACATGGCCGACATGAAGGCCAAATGCGAGCAACACAGCGCCAATCTCGCGGCGGTGATGATCACTTATCCGTCGACCCACGGCGTATTTGAAACCAGCGTGAAAGAGCTCTGCGCGCTGGTGCATCAGCATGGTGGGCGCGTGTATGTGGATGGCGCGAATATGAATGCCTTGGTGGGCGTGGCGGCGCCTGGCGAGTTTGGTGGCGATGTGTCGCATCTGAATCTGCACAAAACCTTCTGCATCCCGCATGGCGGCGGCGGCCCCGGCGTGGGTCCGGTCTGTGTGGTGGAAGACCTCGTGCCGTATTTGCCCGGTCATGCCACCGGCGGGATCGCCACCAATGGCGTCGGCGCCGTGAGTGCTGCGCCACTGGGCAATGCGGCTGTGCTGCCGATCAGCTGGATGTATTGCCGCATGATGGGCGCAGAAGGCTTGAAGGATGCGACCGAAGTCTCCATCCTGAGTGCGAACTACATCAGCGCTTGCTTAAAAGATCACTTCCCCACGCTGTATGCCAGCGAACAAGGCTATGTGGCGCATGAATGCATTTTGGATCTGCGCCCCATCAAAGAAAGCTGCGGCGTGACGGCTGAAGACGTGGCCAAGCGCCTCATTGACTATGGCTTCCATGCGCCAACTCTCTCCTTCCCCGTAGCCGGCACGCTCATGGTCGAGCCCACCGAAAGCGAAGACCTCGCCGAGATTGACCGCTTCATCAACGCCATGATTGCCATCCGATCCGAGATTGCGCAGATTGAAAAGGGAGCTTGGCCTCAAGACGATAACCCACTCAAAAACGCCCCGCACACTGCGCAAACTGTGAGCAGCGATGAGTGGAAGCGACCCTATGCCAGATCTGTTGCAGCCGCCACGTTGAGCAACAAGCAACACAGTAAATACTGGGCACCAGTGGGTCGGCTGGACAACGTGTATGGCGACCGCAACCTCGCTTGCAGTTGCATCCCTGTCAGCGATTACGCCTGATGGCACTCGAGATCACCACGCGACGGGTGGATTACACGCACCCGCAGGATCGCGCTGCGCTCACTGCCCTGCTCGATCACTACGCCCGCGATCCGATGGGCGGCGGCGAGCCGCTCTCTGCGCAAGCGCTGGCGCGTCTGTGCGACGACCTTGCGCAGCGTCACTTCGCCTTCAGCTTCATCGCCTACAGTGCCGAGGGCAAGCCAGCGGGCTTGGTGAACTGCTTTGAAGGCTACAGCACCTTCAAAGCCGCGCCGCTCATTAACATCCACGACATTGTGGTTCACCGGGATTGGCGCGGCCAAGGCATAGGCCAAATGCTGATGCGAGCCGTGCAGCAGGAAGCGCGCCAGCGCAATGCTTGCAAGATCACGCTTGAAGTGCTCACCGGTAATTCAGTCGCGATGAAAAGCTATGAACGTTTCGGCTTTGCACCTTATGCACTCGATCCAAAAGCTGGCACGGC
>JBJTSL010000152.1:0-2495 GCA_046076625.1 Allobrachymonas sp. | reverse complement strand
TCCTGGTTGAAGACGACGAACTACTCCGTGATGGCCTCTCGGGGCAGCTCGCGCAGTTGGGCTACACGCGGACTGTGGCCGCCAATGGGGCAGTGGCGGTGCATGTGGTGGACACGGCACGCTTTGACGCGGTGATTCTGGACCTGGGCCTGCCGCTCATTGACGGCATGCAGGTGCTGGCGCATATCCGCAAACAGCATCAGGCGTTGCCCGTGTTGGTACTCACGGCGCGCGACGGCGTGGAAGACCGTGTGGCTGGCTTGAATGCCGGCGCAGACGATTATTTGACCAAGCCTTTCAATATTTCCGAGCTGCAAGCGCGCCTGGCCGCCATGTTACGTCGAGCGCAACTGCCCGCGTTCGATGGCTCGCGCGCCACCGAGGGCTTGCGTGTGCATGCCAACGAGCCGCGCGCATGGGTGAGCGTGGCAGGTGGGGAGCAAGAGATTGAACTCACGCAACGCGAATGGTCGCTGCTCACTCTTCTTGTGATCAATACGGGGCGCGTGGTAGGTCGCGACGAGGTGTTTGCCCGCTGGACGCAAGACGATGGCGCAGCGGCAGGCGATGCTGCCACAGAAAACAATGCGCTGGAAGTCTATATCCACCGCCTGCGCAAAAAACTCGAAGGCACGCCGCTGGCGATTCGCAATGTGCGCGGCTTGGGTTATCTGTTGGATAAAATCTGATGCTATTTTTTTAATAGCATACTACGCAGATCTTATGCCGGCGAATAGCCACTTTTGCCATAAAAATGCCTTCACAAAGCACCTCCACACCCCAGCTCTCGCTCAAGAGGCAACTGCTGCTATGGCTCTTGCTGCCGCAACTGCTGCTCTGGCTGGTAGGCGGCACGCTGGCGTATCGCATTGCGCTGTCCTACGCAGAAAAGGGCATCGACCAATCGCTCACGCAGTCGGTGCGCTCTTTGGCTCGGCAGGTCAAGCCGATTGGCTCTGGACTGTTGATTGACTTCCCCCGCGCCGCACAGGCCATTATCGAGGAAGACCCTCAAGACAAAGTGAGCTATATGGTCTCCAGCCCGCCGGGGCAGTTTATCTTGGGCAATGCCAAGCTGCCTGATCCGCCCCAAGCAGTGTTGCAAAACTTAAAGGCTTCAAGCGAACCACGTTTGTACCAAGCCATGATCGACATGCCCGAGCAAAGCGCCAAGCTACTGCGTATCGCGGTACTGGAATTGCAGTTTGGCCAGGCCAGCGTCCCACAGCGAATCCGCGTGCAAGTAGCCAAGAGCTTGGCCGAGCGCGAGCGCATTGCCCGCGAACTGGTGTTTGACATGATTGTGCCCCTGCTCTTGCTCGGCTTGGTGCTCGGCGCGATGGTCTATGGCGGCATCGCGCGAGGTCTGCAGCCCTTGGCCCGACTGCAAAGCCAATTGCAAACGCAGTCGAGCCGCAATGCGGGCAATGCCAGCGCGCTCACACCCATTGCCTTGCAACAAGCGCCGCAAGAAGTGCATCAACTGGCCGGCGCAGTGAATCAATTGCTGGGTACCGTGCAGCGCAGCGTGAGCCAAGAAAAACGGTTTCTGAACGATGCGGCGCACCAACTGCGCACCCCACTGGCGGGGTTGAAGACGCAGATCGACTTGGCCATGACGGAGCGCGATGCGCCCGCGCTACAAGAGCGCTTGGGCAAGGTGCAAGCGGGTGTGGAGCGCTCCAGCCATTTGGTGCACCAGCTTTTGCAACTGGCGCGCAGCGAGTCGGATGTGCCGATGCAAGCCACCGATTTAGCGCAGCTCGCTCGCAGCGTGGCGCAAGAAGCCGCGCCGGCGGCGATTGCGGCTGGTGTGGATTTTGGCTACGAAGGACCCCCATCTGACAAGGTCAGCTTGATCAAGCCCGCCAATCCCATGCTGCTGCGCGAAGCTTTGTCTAACCTGATTGACAACGCAGTGCGCTACGCTGGGCCGGGAGCCAGCGTGACCTTGCGTGCGCGGCTTGAATCGGAGCAAGTGATCCTCGAAGTCGAAGACAACGGTCCCGGCGTGTCGGATGCAGAACGCGCCCATATCTTTGAGCGCTTTTACCGAGCCAGCGAACAACCAGGTGGTGCAGGGTTGGGGCTTGCCATCGTGCAGGAAATCGCGCAGCGGCATGGCGCCAAGGTGTTAGCCGTGCCAGCTCTACCGCACGGCTTGCGCGTGGCGATCGTTCTTTGATTGAATCGGCATTTAAGCCAACCGCACACCCTGCGCATCAAACCAATGCAGAGCTTGCGTGTTCGCGCTCAATCCAATTTGCTGACCGGCTGCGATGCTCACTTCTGGCGACACGCGCACCGTGAGATGCGTGCCGGCGGCATCGACATCCACAAAGGTGTCCGCCCCTGTGGGCTCGACCAGGGTGACCATACCTCGCCAATCGGAATCAGGTTGCAAGGTGATATGCTCCGGCCGCAAACCGAGCTGCGCCGCGCCTGTTGGCCGGGCTAGGGGAGATTTTTCCGCTGGGATCATGTTCATTGTGGGT
>JBJTSL010000151.1:0-2391 GCA_046076625.1 Allobrachymonas sp. | reverse complement strand
ATTCGAGCCCGATTTTTTCTTCGACGACCAAACCGGTCATGTGCAATCCGCCGCCGACCATGTGCCCGCAGGCCATGTGGAATCAGGTGTGCGCAACAACTGATTTCCACGCTCCCCAGACCCCGGTCGGGACAGCGTCATCCAGAGGACAAACCGCTGGAAACCCCCTGTAAACCCCATCCCGGCGCGATTTTTGCTCTGTTAGCATCACTGCCTTGCTAGAAGTACATCAATGCTTGCCTTTATCCTCCAGCGCCTCATTCAAGCCGCCATCGTGATGGTTACGGTGGCTTTCATCGCCTTCATGTTGTTCCAGTTTGTGGGCGACCCGGTGGTTTTCTTGCTGGGGCAAGATGCCACGCCCGAGCAGATTCGGGAGCTGCGCGCCGATTTGGGGCTGGACAAGTCCTTTATCGTGCAGTTTTGGAGCTTTTTGGGCAACGCAATTCAGGGCGAGTTTGGGCTCTCGCTACGCCAAGGCAGCAAAGTCTCGCGTTTGCTGGCTGAGCGCTTTCCGGCCACATTTGAGCTTGCCTTGGTGGCAGCAGGCATTGCCTTGATCGTTGGCATTCCCATGGGCGTTTATGCGGCTTTGCGGCGTGGCTCATTCCTTAGCCAAGTGTTCATGACGATTTCGCTGCTGGGTGTGTCGTTGCCCACCTTCCTGATCGGAATTGCCTTGATTTTGATTTTTGCTGTCTGGCTGGGATGGTTTCCCAGCTTCGGACGCGGGGATGTGGTGCAAGTCGGCTGGTGGAGCAGCGGGCTGCTCACCGCAAAGGGCTGGCATCACATCGTCCTCCCAGCCATCACGCTGGCGATTTTCCAGCTCACACTGATCATGCGCCTCGTGCGCGCCGAGATGCTGGAAGTGCTGCGCACGGATTACATCAAATTTGCCCGTGCGCGCGGCCTGTCCAATCGCGCGATTCATTTTGGCCACGCGCTGAAAAACACGCTCGTGCCCGTCATGACCATCACTGGCTTGCAACTCGGTGGCTTGATTGCCTTTGCCATCATCACCGAGACGGTGTTCCAGTGGCCGGGCATGGGCTTGCTCTTCATTCAAGCGGTGACCTTTGCCGACATCCCGGTCATGGCCGCCTATTTGTGCATGATCGCGCTGATTTTTGTGGTGATTAATTTGGTGGTGGATTTGCTGTATTTCGTGGTTGATCCGCGTCTTCGTGTGGGCAACAAAGGGCATTGAGCCATGCTTGCGCCTCTTGCCAAACCCCACTTCAAAGCCAGCGGCAGTGCGTTTGCGCACATCCGGGCTTTTCATCCTGAGCTTACCGAGTTTCGACGTGATTTGCATGCTCACCCGGAATTGGGTTTTGAAGAGATCTACACCTCGGCTCGCGTGCGCCAAGCACTGGAGGTCTGCGGCGTGGATGAAATTCATACCGGTATCGGCAAGACCGGCGTGGTGGGCTTGATTCACGGCAAGCACAAATCCAAGAAAATGATTGGCCTGCGCGCCGACATGGACGCTCTGCCGCTGGCCGAGCATGGCGAGGTGGCTTGGAAGTCACTGAAAAATGGCCTCATGCATGGTTGCGGGCACGATGGCCACACGACCATGCTCACCGGTGCCGCGCGCTATTTGGCTGAGACGCGCAATTTCGCGGGCACGGCGGTGCTGATTTTCCAGCCCGGCGAAGAAGGCTATGCAGGTGCACGCGCGATGATCCAAGACGGTTTGTTTGAGCGCTTTGATTGCAACGAAGTCTATGCGCTGCACAACTCGCCCGAGTTGCCGCTGGGCATGTTTGGCGTCACGCCCGGCCCAATGCAGGCGGCAGTCGATCGGATTGAAATCGTGATTGAAGGCCAAGGCGGCCATGGCGCGCGCCCGCAGCAGTGTGTAGATGCTGTGCTGGTGGCTGGGCACATCATCACCGCCACGCAAAGCATCGTCTCGCGCAATCTTTCGGCGTTTGAAGAAGGCGTGGTGAGCATTTGCGCCATGCAAGGCGGCCATCCCGGCGCGATGAGCGTGATTCCGGGCAGCGTCACGCTGGTAGGCACGGTGCGTAGCTACGACACCGCTGTGCAAGACCGCATTGAACAGCGCTTACGCAAGCTCTGCACCAGCATTGCGGAGGGCTTTGGTGCAACGGCCACACTGCACTACGAGCGCGTGTACCCCGCCACCATCAACACCCCGCAAGAAGCGAATTTCGCGGCCGATGTAGCCACCAGGCTGGTGGGCGAAGACAAGGTGTTGCGCAACATGACACCCAGCATGGGCGGCGAAGATTTTTCTTTCATGCTGCAAGTGCGCCCCGGCGCTTACATGCGCATTGGCCAGCAAACTTCTAGCAGTAAACCGCTGCACAACAGTTGCTACGACTTCAACGATGAGCTGCTGCCACTGGGTAGCGCGAT
>JBJTSL010000150.1:0-5118 GCA_046076625.1 Allobrachymonas sp. | reverse complement strand
ATGCGCGAGAGCGATGGCGTGGGCCGTATTGGCCGCAATACGTTGGGCATTGTCATGCCCGACATGCAACATGGCGATGCGTTGAACGCGAGACTGTCGCGCTTGATCGCACTGGGCTTGATGTTGGACCCGCGCGACAGCACAGCCCAGGCTTTGAAGCTCACCATTGCGGCCTGCTCTTGGCGGGTCAATCCCGAGGGTTTCAACACCATTGACAAGCGACTGCGTGAACTGTTGGTCAAGGACGACGAGGACCGCCCGCGCGCGATTCGATTCCTGAGCCCGCAGTAGTCAAGGCAGTGACTTGGGCTTTCAAGCCAACTTGATCGCCCCGCCTCGCTCTTCTTGCGCCACACGGCGAATGTAGCTCTGGAAATCCGGGTCTTCGCCGCGCAGCAGCAAGGGCAGCGCATTGTAAAAATCATCTCGGCGACACCACTCGCGCATGTAGTCGTCCCAACTGTTCCAGCGGCGGCGCTCCTCGCTGCTCATGTCGTCCTTGTAGGCCACGAGGTACGCACGCTCAAACAGGGAGATCAGCATGTCCAAGATCACCAGCATGCGCTCGTTTTGCTCCTGCGTGGGGCTGGGCAGGGGTTCGTTGGTGCGCAAGTGCAGATCAGGGTTGGCCAGGACAATTTTGAGGAAATCGTTGTAGGCGTTGGAAAGTAGCTGGTAGCCCTCTTCTTCCTCGTTGGCGCGTTCTTTGCGCTCTTGCCAGAAGAAGATGCCGATGGCCAGCGGCAGGCCGAGCACGGTCACCACATAGCTGGCCAGTTCCCAAAAGTCGCGCATGGTCTTGTTTCGCTCCTGAATAAATAGCACTCGACGCAGATACTATGCCGGCAAAGCTTGATTTTCACTCAAAAATTGCTGCACAAAACGCTTTTCTCGCTCATAGGGGAACACATCATGCACATGCCCCGCCTGAATGCGCTCCTTATGGCTTTGCCAAAACGCAGCTTCGAGCAAGTCCGCATGGTGTTTCATGAACACTTCGCGCACCGCAGTGTTACCCAAGAGGAAGGGCCCAAAGGTTTCGGGGAACACATCGTTCTTGGCCACGCTGTACCACACCTCGCCGCTCATCTCATCCTCTTCATTGCGCGGCGCAGGCACACAGCGGAAATTGCAATCGTTGATGTACTCGATTTCGTCGTAGTCGTAGAACACGACTTTGCCATGGCGCGTCACGCCAAAGTTTTTCCAGAGCATGTCGCCCGGGAAGATGTTGGCGCGCACCAAATCCTTGATCGCATTGCCGTATTCGATCACGCCTTTTTCGATTTGCTGCTGGGCGCGCGGGTCTTCCTTCATGTCAAAGGCTTCTTGCAAATAGATATTGAGCGGAATCATGCGCCGCTCAATGTAAAGGTGCTTGATGATGACTTCTTCCTGCCCATCGCCATCACGGTCTGAAATTTCGAGCTGGCTGGGTGCGAATTTCCTGATTTCTTCAATCAACTCCTCTTCAAAGCGGCTGCGCGGAAACGCCACCTCACTGTATTCCAGCGAATCAGCCATGCGCCCCACGCGGTCATGCTGTTTGACGAGCTGGTACTTGCCTTTGATCAGCTCGCGCGTCGTGTCTTTCTGCGGCGGGTAGTAATCCTTGATGAGCTTGAACACATAAGGAAAACTGGGCAAATCAAACACCAGCATCACCATGCCTTTGATACCGGGAGCGATGCGAAATTTGTCGGTGCTGTGGCGCTGGTGGTAGAGAAAATCTCTGTAAAACAGCGTTTTTCCTTGCTTGGCCAAGCCCAGCGCATTGTAGATTTCCGCACGCGGCTTGCGCGGCATGAGGCTGCGCAGGAACTGTACGTAAGCACTCGGAATTTCCATGTCCACCAGAAAATAGGCTCGCGCAAAGCTGAAGAGCATGAGCATGTCATCTTCGCCAAACAGCGCCGCATCAATCACCAGTTTGCCGCCTTGCTTGGTGTGCAAAATCGGCAAGGCAAACGGCACTTCGTTGAAACCATTAATGATCTTGCCAATAATGTAGGCACCCTTGTTGCGGAAGAATAAGCCCGAGAGCACCTGAATCTGGAAATTTGCGCGGATGCGCACATCGCGCAAGCGGATGTTGAAGGCTTTGAGCACATAACCCACATCACGCGGCAAATCTTCAAATGGCGTGAGCAACCTGAAATGCTCAATCGCCAGTGCGATGTTGTGCTCCAAAGTGGCCAGCGTGGGATAGTAGGCGCGGTAGGTTTGCTGCGCGGCAGGCTCGTCGTTTTCAATGTATTCGGTGCTCACCGCTGGGCGCACGAAAATGAAATCGTTTTGGAAATAGGTGCGGTGCAGGATTTTGGTGGTCACCGAATTGAAAAACGTCTCGGCCAGCTCGGGCTGGTGCAGGTCAATCAGCAAACCAATGTAGTGCAGCTTCACCTGCTGCCAAATCTCCATCGGCTGCTCGCCCGCCTTGAATTCTTTTTCCAAGCGCTGCGTGCATTCTTTCACTCGAAGATCGTAAAACTCTATTCGCTCACGCTGCGCCCGCTGCTGACCATGCCAGTCTTGCGTTTCAAACCGATGCTTGGCGCGCTGGCTTTCGGCGCGGAACAGTTGATAGTGGCGATTAAAACCATCGAGCATCGCACGTGCGATATCGAAGGCGATGGAGGAGTCGAGACGTTGGGGAAACATGCCTCTATCCTACCGCTTGTTGGTTGTGCAGTGATCTGTAGGAACTGACAAAGCAGAATGCCTGCCATTGCTACCACAACAATAGCAATCAACGCCTATTTATTGCCGGCCTACAGCCGATTGGGCTTCAAAAACAGCATCAATCGCCGCTTGGTAGGCTGGCAACACTTCATCGGTGGAATGCAGGCTCATCAGCAAATCATGGAGCACGCCGTCGTGCACCCCATAAATCCAGCCGTGCACCGTCACCTCTTGGCCGCGCGCCCACGCATCTTGCAGCACAGTGCTCTGCGCCACGTTGAGCACACCATGAATCACATTGATCTCACACAGCACATTCAGCCGCTGCTCCTTCGGCAAAGCAAACAAGCGAGCAGCATGCACATCGCGCACATCCTGGATATGCCGAATCCAATTGTCCGCCAGCCCCACACGCACATTGCCCAAAGCCGCCTGCACGCCGCCACAGCCATAATGCCCACAAACAATCACATGCTCCACCTTGAGCATGTCCACCGCATACTGGATCGTGGACAGCGCATTCAAATCCGAATGCACCACCACGTTGGCCACATTGCGATGCACAAACACTTCGCCCGGCTCCAACCCGGTTATTTGGTTTGCCGGCACACGCGAATCCGAGCAGCCCACCCACATGTAGCGCGGATGCTGCTGTTGCGACAAGCCTGTGAAAAAACCCGGCCGATCCCGCTCCATCGAGGCGGCCCATTGTTTGTTGTGATTTAAAAGATGGCGTAAAGGCATAAATTGATTTTAGTGATTTCGGTAACGCGCCCACATCACCACGTCAATTGCTTTGCCCCACTTGATCGCGCTTTGGCGCAGCAATCCTTCGCGCACAAAGCCGTTTTTCTCGCAAATACGCTGTGATGCGAGGTTGGCAGCGTGAATAGGCGCAAAGACACGCGTGATCTCGGGCATCTCAAACGCTTTCGCAACGAGCACCCCCACAACCGCTGTGCCAACGCCCTTACCCCAGTGTGATTCAGTGAGCCAGTAGCCGATTTCAGCATTGCAGCGTGCAAAGCCGTGCTGCGGATGAATGCCTGCGCTGCCCACAACAACATCGTTGAAAGCAATGGCCCAAACCACACCACCAAAAGCGTCCGCGCCCCCATTCACCCATTCTTTGGCCATCTCCAAGGTATACCCATCTTGCGGATACCAATCTGCCAGATACAGGCCCACCTTGGGCTGCTTCAAGGCTTTATACATATCCTGGGCATCACTGGTTCGCATGGGGCGCAAAGCATAGCCAGGGATAACCAGCGTTAACTAGGGCGCACCAGTGTTCATGCCGTCTCAGCAAACAATTCTCGCCCAATCAACATGCGTCGAATCTCGCTCGTGCCCGCGCCGATTTCATAGAGCTTGGCATCGCGCCACAAGCGGCCAAGAGGGTATTCGTTGATGTAGCCATTGCCGCCGAAGATTTGGATGCCATCGCCAGCCATTTTGGTGGCCATTTCAGCGCACCACAGAATCACGCTGGCGCAATCTTTGCGCACTTGGCGCACATGCTCTGTGCCGAGCATGTCGAGGTTTTTGCCGATTTGGTAGCAGAAGGCGCGGCCAGCTTGCAGGATGGTGTACATATCCGCCACCTTGCCTTGGATGAGCTGGAATTCGCCAATGCTTTGACCAAATTGTTTGCGGTCATGAATGTAGGGGATCACGTTGTCCATCACGGCTTGCATGATGCCAATGGGGCCGGCGGCAAGCACAGCGCGCTCATAATCCAAGCCGCTCATGAGAACCTTTGCGCCGTTGTTCAAGCCGCCGATAATGTTTTGCGCGGGAACTTCCACGTTTTGAAACACCATTTCTCCGGTGTGTGAGCCGCGCATACCCAGTTTGTCGAGCTTTTGCGCGGTGGAAAAGCCTTTCATGCCTTTTTCGACGATGAAGGCTGTCACGCCACGTGCGCCCATCTCAGGCTCAGTTTTGCCATAGACCACCATCGTGTCGGCATCGGGGCCATTGGTGATCCACATTTTGCTGCCGTTGAGCAAGTAGTAGCCTTGCTTTTCTTCGGCTTTAAGCTTCATAGAAATCACGTCTGAGCCTGCGCCTGGCTCACTCATCGCGAGTGCGCCCACGTGTTCGCCGCTGATGAGCTTGGGTAGATATTTCGCGCGTTGCTCAGGCGAGCCGTTGCGGCGGATTTGGTTCACGCAGAGATTGGAGTGCGCACCGTAGCTCAGACCAATGGAGGCTGAAGCGCGCGAGATTTCTTCCATGGCGATCATGTGAGCCAAGTAGCCCATCCCCGCGCCGCCGTATTCTTCTTCTACTGTGATGCCCAGCACGCCCAGCTCGCCCATCTTGCGCCAGAGTTGCATGGGAAATTGGTCGTTTTTATCGACATCGTGCGCCAAAGGCGCGATTTCAGCTTGCGCAAATTCGCGCACCGCATCGCGCAATGCGTCAATGTCT
>JBJTSL010000149.1:0-3838 GCA_046076625.1 Allobrachymonas sp. | reverse complement strand
GCGAGTTGCAAATTGATGCGGTGTTTGGCCAAGACGCGGGCAATGGAATAGAGCAGGCCGCTGCGGTCGGAGCAGCTCACGGTAAGCAGCCAGCGCTGGGCTTTATCATCTGGGGCGAGGCTCACGCGCGGGGCGACGGGGAAGCTCTTGACGCGGCGGGAGACGCGCGCCTTGGCAGGCGGTGGCAAGGGCGCTTGAGCGGCCAAGGTGCGCGGCAGCTCGGTTTCGATCATTTGCATCAACTCGCGGTGATGCTCCCCCAAACTGTTGCTCACGACTTGGAAGGTGTCCAGCGCGTAGCCATTGAGCGCGGTGTGGATACGGGCGTCGAGAATCGAAAAACCTTCGCTGTCAAAGAATCCGCAGATGCGAGCGAACAAATCGCTTTGATCGGGCGTGTACACCAGCACCTGAATACCTTCGCCCACCGGCGAGAGGCGGGCACGCACGACAGCTTCATTTTTGAAGCCTTTTTGGCTATCGTCCGGCATAGAATCTGCGTAGAGTGCTATCGAGTTAGGAGCATCTGGTTTCACATGGCGTGAGAGCTGGCGAGCGTGCCAAGCGATGTCGTTGGCATCGTGGCGCATGAAGTAACTCACATCCAGCGTTTTCCACAATGCTTTTTCTGCTTCATGCGGCAAGGCATAGAGCGCAAGCTTTTGCAGGGCTTCGGTCTTGCGCGCCTCCACTTGCGCGCTCGCATCGGGCGCCCGCCCGCCTAAAGTGCGCAACGTGAGTTTGTACAAATCCTCCAGCAACTTGCCTTTCCAGGCGTTCCACACCTTCGGCGACGTGCCGCGAATGTCGGTCACCGTGAGCAAATAAAGCGCGGTGAGATAGCGTTCATTGCCCACTTTACTGGCAAAAGCGGTGATCACATCCGGGTCGCTCAAATCTTGCTTTTGCGCGGTGGCGCTCATCATCAAATGATGCTGCACCAGGAAGGCAATGAGTTGTGCATCCTCTTTCGAAATGCCGTGTTCGCGGCAGAAGGTTTTGACTTCCATCGCGCCCAAATCGGAGTGATCGCCACCTCGGCCTTTGGCAATGTCGTGAAACAGCGCGGCCGCATAGAGAATCCACGGCTTGTCCCACCCCGCAGCGAGCTGGCTGCAAAACGGATACTCGTGTGCATGCTCGGCCATGAAAAAACGCCGCACGTTGCGCAGCACCATCAGAATGTGTTGATCTACGGTGTACACATGGAACAGGTCATGTTGCATCTGTCCCACGATTTTGCGAAACGCCCACAGATAGCGCCCCAGCACCGAGGTTTGGTTCATCAGCCGCGCGGCATGCGTGATGCCTTGGGGCGATTGCAAGATCTTCAAAAACATCGCGCGGTTGGCGGGGTCTTTGCGGAAACTCGCATTCATGATGTCGCGCGCGTTGTAAAGCGCTCGCAGTGTGCGCGCAGACAACCCCTTCACACCCACCGTGGTTTGATAGACGTGAAAGGTCTCCAAAATCGCATGCGGGTTGTTTTGATACAGCTCATCGCTGGTCACTTCAATCATACCGGCCTTGTCGGCAAAGCGCTCGTTGATCCAATGCAGGGTTTGGTTTTGCGCGAAAAGGCGTTCTTCAATATTGAGCAGCAAGATTTGAGCGAGCTGCGTGACGGCTTTGGCGGCCCAGTAGTAGCGCTTCATCAGCTGCTCGCTTGCCTTTCGCTGCGAGCGGCTTTCGCCTTCTGCGAGATAACCAAAGCTCTCAGCCACTTGGTGCTGTAGGTCAAACACCAATCGGTCTTCGCGCCGCTTGGCCGCAATGTGTAGCCGTGCGCGTACGAGACTCAGCAGCGCTTCATTGCGCTTCAATTCGCGCACCTCGCGTGCCGTCGCCAAGCCTTTGCGGCCGAGCTCATCCCAGCTTTTGCCATAGCCCGCCGCTTTGGAAAGCCAGAGGATCAATTGCAGATCGCGCAGCCCACCCGGGGACTCTTTGCAGTTGGGCTCCAGCGAATACGGCGTGTCTTCAAACTTGGTGTGTCGCTGGCGCATCTCCAATGTTTTTGCGGTGAAGAAAGCTCGGGGGTCGAGCGCCGCGCGGTAGGTTCTAGCAAAGGATTTGTGCAGCGCGGCATCGCCCGTGAGCAAACGAGATTCGAGCAAACTGGTTTGCACCGTCACGTCTTTCTCGGCTTCGCTTACGCATTCGGAGATGCTGCGCACGCTTGAGCCAATCTCCAGGCCCGCATCCCAGCAGGCTGTGATGAAGCTGCTGGCGCTGGTTTTGAAATGCTCGTCTTCATACGCTTCTGGCCCGTCCGGCAGCAAGATCAGCACATCAATATCCGAATGCGGGAACAACTCCGCACGCCCATAGCCGCCCACAGCCAACAAGGCGCAGCGACTGGGAAACTGCGCTTTGGCCCACAACTCGAGTAACACCGCATCGGCCGCATTGGAGAGCTCGCGCAGTTGCAGCTTCACGCTACGCGTAGAGGCGCGCGAGGCAGCGATTTTGTCGAGAACTTGTGTCTTTTCAGCTCGGAAACTGCTGTTGCCCGGCGTATTCATTGCGCGGAGTGCTCACAAATTGATAGTGATCGAGGGTGATTTAGTGAAATGAAGACACCCAAGCTGGCGCCGGCGGTGAGCCAGCGGAAACGGTCATCAGCTCATAGCCAGTGGGCGTCACGAGCACGGTGTGTTCCCACTGCGCCGAAAGCGAATGGTCTTTGGTGACGATCGTCCAGCCATCGCCCAGCTCACGGATGTCTTTGCGGCCCATGTTGATCATCGGCTCAATCGTGAAGGTCATGCCTGGCGAGAGCTCCTCGCCCGTGCCTGCCTTGCCGTAGTGCAACACCTGTGGCTCTTCGTGAAACTTTTGGCCAATGCCGTGCCCGCAAAACTCCCGCACCACGCTGTAGCCTTGCGCTTCTGCAAACTTTTGAATCGCCGCGCCCACATCGCCCAGCCGCGCACCAGGCTTGACTTGCGCGATGCCATGCCACATGGCTTCATAGGTGAGTGCGCACAGGCGCTTAGCAAACGGCGAACACTCGCCCACGAGAAACATGCGGCTCGTGTCGCCGTGCCAGCCATCTTTGATCACCGTCACATCAATGTTGACGATATCGCCCTTTTTGAGCACCTTCTCGCCTGGAATACCGTGGCAGACCACATGGTTGACCGAGGTGCAAATCGAGCCCGGAAACGGTGGATAGCCGGGTGGCGCGTAGCCCACCGTGGCCGATTTGCATTGCTGCACATTGATGATGAAATCCAACGCCATTTTGTCCAAAGCGGCCGTGGTGATGCCAGGCTTGACATGGGGCGTGAGGAAATCCAGCACTTCGGAGGCTAAGCGTCCTGCCAGACGCATGCCGCCTACACCCGCCGTGTCTTTGATCGTGAAACTCATAACCCAAATTATCCCCGGCTTTTGTGGGCAGAAGGCTCGTCATGGCCAATTCATAACCAAGCATGTCTGAAATTACAGCGATTTTGTAAGAATTTACCCTTGAAAGTGAGAAATCACTGTCAAATTTACCGGGGCTTGACACCACAAAAAAATCAGTTTCGTTGCAATGGGCTCTTTCCATTGCTTAACGAGGTGTTTTCATGAACTGGTCTTTAGCAAACGAAGTTTTCCCGCGCGACCCCGATATTTCTGCACATTTGCATCGGCGCATTGAGCGTGATTTTGCGGACCGATGGAATCGGCTGTGGGGAGGCCGCTCACTGCTGCACGGACGCACGCCAAGCGCCAATGCAGTACGTTTAAATGGCAATGATTACTTGGACCTCACAGTGCACCCAGATATCGTGCGTGCACAAACTCAGGCCATGCGACATGATGCGGAGTTTGCCATCCAATCAAGCGT
>JBJTSL010000148.1:0-2403 GCA_046076625.1 Allobrachymonas sp. | reverse complement strand
AGCACCCCCTGCCGCCGTCGCGACCATTGCTGCCGCTGCCCCACCTACCGCCTCAGCACCTCCTGCCGCCGTCGCGACCAGTGCTGCCGCTGCCCCACCTGCCGCCCCAGCAGCCCCCGCGCTTACCCCACGTGTAGCCCCAGCGCCTGCCGTCGCTGCACCGCCACCACCGCCGCCCGCACCCTCTGCGAGCACACTGGCCAGCGCCGATCCTGCCATCCCCTCCTTCCTCAACGCTTGGACCAGCGACTGGCAGTCGCGCAACACTGCCGCGTACTTCTCGCATTACGTGCATGAGTTCAAGGGTACATCCGAGACCCGCGCAGAATGGGAGGCGCTGCGCCGCAGCCGCATTGAAGGCCGCAGCCGCATTTCCTTGGCCGTACTCGATGTGCGCGTGCGCATGGTCTCGCCCACCGAAGCGCGCCTCGTGTTCCGTCAAGATTACGACTCCGATGCCTTCAAAGAGGTCGGCACGAAAGCCATGTTCCTCGTCAAGCGCGATGGCCGCTGGTTCATTGAGCGTGAGTTCTTCACGCCGGCCAACTGAAGCAGGGCAGCGGCATGACGCAGCACATGATTTGCATCGCCGGCGCGGGCGGCCGCATGGGGCGCATGCTGATTGAAGCCGTCACACAAGCCCCTGATTGCCGCTTGGGCGGTGCGCTTGATATTCCTGGGAGTGCTGGCATTGGTTTGGATGCGAGTGGATTTTTAGGTACGGCCAGCGGCATGAGCGTTACCTCCGATGTAGCGCAAGCCTTGAAAGGCTGCGACTTCTTGATCGACTTCACTCGGCCAGAAGGCACGATGGCGCATCTGGCCGAATGCCGCCGGCAAGGCGTGCGCATGGTGATTGGCACGACGGGGTTCTCAGAAGAGCAGAAAAAGGAGTTGCAAGCTGCTTCCAAGGACATCGCCATCATGCTGGCACCCAACATGAGCGTGGGCGTGAACGTCACCTTGAAGCTGCTGGAGCTGGCTGCCAAATCACTGTCTAGCGGGTATGACATTGAAGTGATTGAAACGCACCATCGACACAAAGTCGATGCGCCGTCTGGCACTGCACTCAAAATGGGCGAAGTGATCGCCAATGCCCTTGGCCGTGATTTGCAAGGCCATGCAGTGTTCGCCCGCGAGGGCATCACGGGCGCGCGCGATCCTTTGGTGATTGGCTTTTCAGCTATTCGTGGCGGCGACGTGGTGGGCGACCATACCGTGATGTTTGCAGGCATTGGCGAGCGTATCGAAATCACGCACAAGTCGTCGACCCGTCAGGGTTATGCAGAGGGCGCACTACGCGCTGTGCGCTTCCTGGCGGACAAGAAAAGCGGCATGTTTGACATGTTTGATGTGCTCGGTTTAAACGGATAAACAACGATGGATGCACTCGATTTCCTCAAGCAAAGCGATGGCGTGGGCAAATTCATCGCTGCGCTGATCTTGCTCATGAGCATGGCCAGCTGGGTGGTGATTTTTTGGAAAGCGTGGGTGATCAAGCGCGCCGTGCCTGATGTGGCGAAATCCATTGCAGGCTTTTGGCAGGCGGCTGACGTGAGTCAAGGCCGCACGGCCGTGGCTGCGCTGGATCGCGAAGGTCTCGTGCTGCCCCTGATTGATGCCGCGCAAACCAACCCCAGCGGCACGCTGGCAGGCAGCGGCGACAAAGCCCAGCAGCTGACCCGTGTGTTGCGCGATGCTTTGCATGGCGTGTTACTCAAACTGCAATTTGGCCAAGTGCTGCTGGCTACAGTTGGCTCCACCGCGCCCTTCGTCGGCCTGCTCGGCACGGTCTGGGGCATTTACCATGCGCTTATCGGCTTGGTCGGCGCAGGGCAGGTGACGATTGACAAGATCGCAGGCCCGGTGGGCGAGGCGCTGATCATGACCGCCGCCGGCTTGGCGGTTGCCATCCCCGCCGTGCTGGCTTACAACCTCTATGGCCGCTATATTGGCCGTATTGAAGCCGATCTGGAAGGCTTTGCGCGAGATTTGCGCGAGCTGCTCGCGCATCACTCGGTGAAGTAAAACAATGAGCTTCGGCACACTCGAGCGCAGCAAGGGCAGCCAGCCCATGAGCGAGATCAATGTCACGCCGCTGGTTGATGTGATGCTGGTGCTCTTGGTGATCTTCATCATCACGGCGCCGCTTTTGGCCAGCTCCATTCGGCTGGATTTACCCAGTACCGAAGCTGCCAAACCCGTGGATTCGCCCAAGTATGTCACCGTCGTCATCGACAAGTCCGCCCAAGTGTTCTTGGATGACCAAGCCATCGATTTGAAAACCTTGGCCGAGCGCCTCAAACAAAGCGCCGAGCGCAGCAAAGACACTGAAGTGCAACTGCGCAGCGATGAATCGGTGCCCTATGGCAAAGTGATTGAAGTGATCGGCATCGCGCAAAA
>JBJTSL010000147.1:0-2046 GCA_046076625.1 Allobrachymonas sp. | reverse complement strand
TATGGTGATTTAATTTCACCTATGTACGAAGATCGTGAATTCAGCAAAGTAGTGCGTGAAATCATGCTGGCGATTGACGATGTGAACAGCAATTTTGACAAAGAGAAACCTTGGGAGTTAGCTAAGGACAGCACCAAACATGCTCAGTTACACGAACTTTGTTCTGATGTCATTGAGTGCTTTCGAGTACTAACAATTTTATTAAAACCAATACTGCCTGAGCTTGCTAGAAACAGTGAGGCATTTCTTGGGGAATCCAAACCCTTGACTTGGGCTTCACTAAAAGTGCCATTACCTGCTGGGCATTTGATTAATCCTTACCAGCACCTTATGCAACGCGTCGATCCTAAGCAGTTAGAAGCTCTTTTTGAGCCCCCAGCCAGCATAGATGCTGCGCAGAGTGCTACCGAATTCGTAGCAGATACATTACCCGGTGGCGAAGCCCTCGCTCCCACGATCACCATCGACGATTTCGCCAAAATCGATCTACGCATCGCCAAAATCGTCAACTGCGAAGCAGTCGAAGGCTCGACCAAGCTGCTTCGCCTTACCCTCGATGTGGGTGAAGGCAAGCATAGAAACGTCTTCAGCGGCATCGCCAGCATGTACAAGCCCGAGCAGCTCATCGGCAAGCTCACCGTCATGGTGGCCAACCTCGCGCCGCGCAAGATGAAATTCGGCATCTCCGAAGGCATGGTGCTCGCAGGCTCGCATCAAGACGAAAAAGCCAACCCAGGTATTTACGTTCTCGAGCCCTTCCCCGGTGCGCAGCCGGGCATGCGCGTGCGCTAACAGTCACACTGGCTTTTCTTCAAGTTTTGTACAAATTTGCATTCCGAATGCAAATTTGTACAAGCTGCGAGCGTCGGTCTGGGAGTAATAAGCAACCATGAACGCCCAAACCTCTCCTGAAAAACAAGCGCTTCAAGGCGCTGATCAATCTGCCTACCATAACTACGCTGCGCCGCAAGTGAGCGAGACCTTTGATCGGGTGCGCGAGTTTTTCAAGCTCAACCATACGCATCAAACGCACGAATTCGTGAAAGCCAAGAAGGCGGATTATTTGAGCTTTAACCGCCAGCAGATGAACCCTTGGGATGCGCTCGATTACCTCAACACGCTTGTCGACGATTCCGACCCCGACATCGCCCTGCCGCAGATTTAGCATTTAGTGCAGACCGCTGAAGCCATGCGCAAAGATGCGCAACCCGATTGGATGGTGCTCACGGGTTTTGTGCATGATTTGGGCAAGGTGCTTTGCCTGTTTGGCGAGCCGCAATGGGCCGTGGTGGGCGATACTTTTCCTACAGGTTGCGCTTATTCCTCAAAAATAGTCTACAGCGAGTTTTTCCCGCTCAACCCCGATTCACAAAAGGCCGTACTGCAAACGAAATATGGCGTGTATGCGCCCAACTGCGGGCTCGATGCGGTGCACATGAGCTGGGGGCATGATGAGTATCTGTATCACATGCTCAAACCCTATTTGCCGATAGAAGCGCTTTACATGATTCGCTACCACAGCTTCTACAGTTGGCATCGCGAGGGCGACTATGATCATTTATGCAATGAGCAAGATCGCAAGATGCTGCCTTGGGTGCAGCGCTTCAATCCCTACGATTTGTATTCCAAAAATCCCGAGCGGCCCAAGCTCGCGGATGTGAAGCCCTATTACGAAGATTTGATGGCGAAATACCTGCCGGCGACTTTGCAGTTCTGATGCTTGCGGCATCTACCGATCTGGCACTCAACTTGCTCACGCTCTGCGCATGACCTTTCACCCGCGCCTGCTCGACACATTACCCGGCTACAACGCCTCCACCTTCGCCAAAGATTTAGGCGCGGGTATCACGGTGGGCATTGTGGCGCTGCCCTTGGCCATGGCGATTGCAATTGCTTCGGGCTTGCCGCCGTCGTCTGGCTTGTGGGCCGCGATTGTGGGCGGCTTGATCGTGGCGCTGCTGGGCGGCTCGAATGTGCAGATCGCAGGGCCTGCGAACGCCTTCATCGTCGTCGTGTTTGGCATCGTGCTCGCGCATGGCGTGATGG
>JBJTSL010000146.1:0-2029 GCA_046076625.1 Allobrachymonas sp. | reverse complement strand
TGTTCAGCTATACGAGTCACATCTCCACCATATCCACAACCATAATCAAAAAAGGTGGTTTCTGGGCTAAATAAGTTAGATTCTAGGGCTAAACGGACGGGACGGGATAAATCAGGACAACAGCGTCGGCCAACCCTTCATCTATCCGAAGAACGACCTGTCGTACGCGGGCAATTTCATGCGCATGATGTTTGCCACACCTTGCGAAGATTACAAGGTCAATGAAGTGATCGAGCGCGCCATGGATCGCATCTTCATCTTGCACGCCGACCACGAGCAAAACGCCTCTACATCCACTGTGCGCCTGTGCGGCTCATCCGGCACCAACCCCTTCGCAGCCATTGCTGCCGGTGTGGCCTGCCTATGGGGCCCAGCACACGGCGGTGCCAACGAAGCCTGCCTGACCATGCTGGAAGACATCCAGAAAATGGGCGGCGTAGCCAAGGTCGGCGAGTTCATGGAAAAGGTCAAAGACAAGAACTCCGGCGTCAAGCTCATGGGCTTCGGTCACCGTGTTTACAAAAACTACGACCCGCGCGCCAAACTCATGCAGGAAACTTGCAACGAAGTGCTCACCGCCCTCGGCTTGGAAAAAGACCCGCTGTTCAAACTCGCCAAAGAGCTGGAAAAAATCGCCTTGGAAGAAGATTACTTCGTGCAGCGTAAGCTCTACCCGAACGTCGATTTCTACTCCGGCATCGTGCAACGCGCCATCGGTATTCCCGTGAAACTCTTCACCGGCATCTTTGCCTTGGCCCGCACCGTGGGCTGGATCGCTCAGCTCAATGAGATGATCGGCGATCCAGAGTACAAAATCGGTCGTCCTCGCCAGCTTTTCACAGGTTCGGTGAAGCGTGATGTGAAACCCATCGCCAGTCGTTAAGTCGATTGCGATTCACTCCACCAGCAGCCTCTGAGCACGGTCTCAGAGGCTTTTTTATGTCAAATCGGCCATTCGCCGGCATAAAATCTATATCGAATGCTACTATTTTCATAGCAATTGCCGTTTGACAAGATCACGCATCAAAGAGCGCGTGCCATATGTCCAAGGCGTGATTTTGTCGCAGTGTTGCACCCAGTTCGTCAAACTGCCAAGGCGCGGGCTGCTCACCGTGACGCGATCGCCCGCGGCATGTGTAAAGCCTTGCCCTGAGCCGAAGCGGTCTTGCGTGGGCGCGAACATCGTGCCGCAGAACAGCATAAAACCATCGGGGTATTGGTGTTGCGCATTGATGGTTTGCGCGACCAGATCAAGGGGATCGCGGCTGATTTGATTCATGGAGCTGCTACCTTCCAGAGTAAAGCCCGAATCGTCTGTGACGGTCAATTGGATCTGCGCTTGACGCACATCCTCAATGCCGAAATTCTCATCAAACAAGCGTATGAAAGGCCCGATCGCGCAGGAGGCGTTGTTGTCTTTTGCTTTCCCGAGCAGCAGGGCGCTACGGCCCTCGAAATCACGTAGGTTCACGTCGTTGCCCAAGGCCGCGCCCTGCACCACGCCCTTTGGTGACACCGCCAACACGATTTCAGGCTCAGGATTGTTCCACTGGCTTTCCGGATGAATACCCACCTGTGCACCCCAACCCACGGCACTCATAGCCTGAGATTTGGTGAAAACTTCGGCATCTTTGCCAATGCCCACTTCGAGATATTGACTCCACAAGCCCATCTCCAACAGCAAGGCTTTGACTTGCAACGCCTTCTCCGAGCCAGGAACGATGGCTTGCAAATTCTCGCCGATCACCTGAATCACTTTCTCGCGCACCGCCAGCGCGCGCGAGGCGTCGCCACGCGCCTGCTCCTCGATGACCCGCTCCAGCATGCTGGCCACAAACGTCACGCCTGCAGCCTTGATGGGCTGGAGATCACAAGGCGCAAGAAAGTGCGGGAGATCGCTGCGGCGCTGCATCCAATCGCTTTGCTTGAGCAGTGTGAGGGTATCGCCCATGACTGCAAGCTGGTTTTGCTTCGCACGTATGGCCAGCACGGGGGCATCGAGTGCCAACAAGTCTGCACAGGTTGCGGC
>JBJTSL010000145.1:0-7633 GCA_046076625.1 Allobrachymonas sp. | reverse complement strand
ATTCCACGTGGGCGGTGTTAATCGTAATACCGCGTGCCTTTTCTTCTGGAGCCGCGTCAATCTGGTCATACGCCTTGGCTTCGCCACCGAATTTGGCGGACAGCACGGTGGTGATCGCTGCAGTCAGCGTGGTCTTGCCGTGGTCGACGTGGCCAATCGTGCCGACGTTGACGTGGGGATTGGTGCGTTCAAACTTACCTTTTGCCATTTTTTGCTCCGAAAATAATCGTCAATACCTAAAAATTTGGTGCCCTTGGCGGGAATCGGACCCGCGACCTCTCCCTTACCAAGGGAGTGCTCTACCACTGCGCCACAAGGGCGAACTCTTCACGAACCTGCCACAAGGGCGAAATTCTCATCAAACCTGCATGCACTACCATTCCAACCGACATTCGTGGAGCGGGAGACGGGAATCGAACCCGCGTCATTAGCTTGGAAGGCTAAGGTTCTACCATTGAACTACTCCCGCACTCAAATGCGTCAACCATCGTTTTCACGCGGAAAACACATTCGAACGCAGACGAATTCCGTCGCGCTCAACAAATACCTCGCTGGTGGAGAGGGCTGGATTCGAACCAGCGTACTCGTAAGAGGGCAGATTTACAGTCTGCTGCCATTAACCACTCGGCCACCTCTCCGGCGAATCTAGGATTATGCCATGTTTCGGTGGCGCTTGACCAGTCATAGGCACCGATCCGGGCCAGAAGTGGGCTGGATGATTAACCAGTTGTCAGCGAAACACCACAGTGCGATGCCCATTGAGCAATACGCGATGTTCGCTGTGCCATTTCACTGCGCGAGCGAGCACCTGGCTTTCTGTGTCGCGCCCACGGGCGGTGAGATCATCCACCGTATCCGAATGATCCACGCGTGCCACGTCTTGCTCAATGATCGGGCCTTCATCGAGATCGGCCGTGACGTAGTGCGCTGTGGCGCCAATGAGTTTCACGCCGCGATCATGCGCTTGATAGTACGGCTTTGCGCCTTTGAAACTGGGCAAGAAGCTATGGTGAATGTTGATCGCGCGGCCTGCCAAGGCTTGGCACATCTCGTTGGAAAGTATTTGCATGTAGCGCGCCAAAATCACCAATTCCGCGCCCTCGCCGTTGATGATTTCAAGCTGCCGTGCCTCCACTTGCGCCTTACCAACACCCGCCATCGGGATGTGGTGAAACGGCACGTTGTAACTGGCAGCGAGCTGGTAAAAATCGCGGTGATTGCTGATGATGGCGCGTATGTCCAGATTGAGCAGGCCGCTTTTCCAGCGAAACAGCAAATCGTTCAAGCAATGGCCTTGCTGGCTCACCATCAGCACGGTGCGCATGGGCTGCTGAGCCGTGTGCAGCTTCCAAGCCATCTGGAAATCGCGAGCAAATGCATCTAAATCCGCATGCAGCACCGCTTGCTCCAGCGTACAAGCAAAGCTCACGCGCATGAAGAACAGGCCCGTGTCGTGGTCATTGTATTGGGCGGCCTCCTCAATATTGCCCCCATGATCGAGCAAAAAGCCAGAGACGGCATGCACAATGCCCATGCGATCGGGGCAGGTCAATGTCAAGATGTAGGTAGTAGGTGACAGGTCAGACATGTCCATGTTTTGCCGTATTTTAAGCAAAATACGGCATTCGCCGTCATAAAACCTGCGCAGAGTGCTATTTATTTCATAGTGCCTGGAATGATCATAACGACTCAATTTGGTCGGTCATAAAGTACATCCACATGAAACGGCTCTCCTTCAAAGTGATGAGTCATCACACCCTTCCATAAAAATGAATACCTTTGACTGATTTACATCAGCTTGTTGCGATGCAACAATGAAGACACGCCAAATCTGTTGCCATCATGCATACAGAGCAGGCCGTACGGAGTGACCATGAGGGACGATAATTCAGAGTCAATGAGCAATGGCAATGATTCGATTGAGAAGACAAACCCCGCCCTTTCAGCCAAAGCAGAAAAGTTCAGGCAAGGAATCCGCGCCATCAGCCAGTCAGCCGAGGCTGTGTTGCATGGCTTGCGCACGGAAGGCGCCGTGAATCGACAACTTGATTTGCAACTGGCAGGCCTTTTGAAAGACTTACGCCAGCAACGCACCTACTCCATGGATTTGGCCATGGGTTTGCCACCGAATCCGCAATTCGACGCCTACATCAACTCGCTAGGCATGCTGCGCGGCATGGTGGCCCAGTGGCTGACGATTTACGCAGCCAACCCGCATGCGATCGAGGTGGAAGCGACAGATTTTGAAATGCAGTGTTTCAGCACTTTGGGCGCGGGCGTGGTGTGGCTGGACGGCTTGCACAGCGATGCCCAGCGCGATAGCCTGCTCTCTGACGAACAAATGCTCAGTTTTGTGTTTGGCGCTGAGCAAGCGCAGGGAGAAGACATCACGGAACAGATCGAGCAGCTCTGGAGCAAATTCACCACGCAGCCTGGCTTGGTGTCATAACATCTGAATGATCTAGCTCAGACAGGCCTTGCACTGCTACAGTGCGGCGATGATGAGACAAACGATTGATCGCAGCAAGTTATGGATCGTCTCGCACTACCCCGGGTTGTTGGTATGTGCATTGATTGCGCTGTCGGCTACATTTTTAGCAGAGCACTACGGTGGACCACAACTTCTGTATGCCTTGCTTATCGGCTTGAGTTTTCACTTCTTGATGAAGAATCCTCAAGTCAAGCCTGGGGTGGATTTTTGCGGACGTACCGTCTTGCGCCTGGGAGTGGCGCTGCTTGGGGCACGCATCACACTCGGACAAGTGGCCCAGTTGGGTATCGGCTCTGCGATTCTGATCATTTGCGCCGTGGCCTGCACCGTAGCGTTTGGCGTGCTGCTGGCACGTTGGCTGGACCGTGAGCGCGATGAAGGCTTGCTCTCGGGCGGTGCAGTTGCGATCTGCGGCGCATCTGCAGCGATGGCGGTAGCAAGTGTGTTGCCGCAAACGCCGCGCAATGAGCGCTTTACCTTGCTCACAGTGGTGGGGGTGACGGTGCTGTCCACGGTCGCGATGATTGTGTATCCCTTTGCCTTGAAATGGTTGGTCGCCTCACCGCAAGCATCTGGCTTGTTTCTTGGCGGCACCATCCATGACGTGGCGCAGGTGGTGGCAGCCGGTATGATGCTCGGCCCACAGGCGGGCGACACGGCCACCGTGGTCAAACTCTTTCGTGTGATGCTGCTCACACCTGTGGTGGTCGTAATCGCCATGCTGTATCGGCGTCAGATGGCCGCGGCGGCGGCGGATGCAGCAGCAGCCGTTGCAGCCGACGGCAACAAGCCACCCTCCGCACCTGCTTCTGTGCCCTTGATTCCCGGATTCTTGCTGGCATTCATTGTGCTGATGCTGCTGGCCAGCACGCAAGTGTTGCCCAAGATTTGGGTGGAGACGGCCAGCCAAGCGTCGCGCTGTTGCTTAGTGGCCGCAATTGCCGCTGCGGGCATCAAGACCAGCTTTGAGGAATTGCTCAAGCTAGGTTGGCAACCGGTGCTGATGTTGGTCACCGAAACCTTGTTTATCGCGCTCTTTGTGGCAGCGGGAATGATGCTGATGGCTTGATTCAACCCAGATCCCCAATTGGCCCCATCTCTCATGGGGGGTTGGGTTTCAGCCTTATTTGGCTTGCGCGAACAAATAACTCGCGGCTCGCATGATGGTGTTCTCAGCTTGGGCGAAGGCGCCCGTTTTTTGCTGAAAACGCGCCAAAGAGACATCAGCCCGGAGTAAAGCTTTGGCCATTTCCATCTGTTGATCCAGCGCTGGCACACCGGCACTGGTGGCGATTTGGCGGCGCATGTCTTCTGCCTTGACCTCGTCACCCAAAGAAGCATAGGCTGCTGACATCGCACCGAGCGCTTGAACACGAGCAGCACCTGCTGCTTGCGCTGCCGCCGGTTCAATGGCTTGCAAGGATTTCAAGAGGCTGGGCGCAGCCGCAGAGCCAGCAATTTCGCCCACTGCCTGCAAAGCCAGAATTCTTTCCACCAAGCCAGGCGCTTTACTGGCCTCTGCAATAGCACCCTCCAGTGCTTGCACTGCCGAGCCGTCAGCAGAAGTGACCGATTTGGCTTGGTAGAGCAAAGCCATCACTCGGGCGTTTGCGCCTGCTGTACGGCCTTGTTTGCCGGTTGCTTGCAGGCGAGCCGTCAGATCGTTGGCGCGCTCCCAATTGCCCGTCTTGGCCGCGGCGTTGACACCGGCCAAGAGCACTTGAGCCGTGGCCACGACCACTTGATCTCCCGCTTCTTGCTTCTGCCCAGGGTCGGTGATTTGCCCCACTGCCTCAGCTGCCTGAGCAAGAAAAGGCTGCGCCGTCTGCTCAGGTGTGCGCGATTGGATCGCAATGGCGGTGGCTGCGGAACTTGCAGCTTTGGCCTTGGCAGCCGGATCGCGCATGCCAGCAATGCCAGAGCGCACATTCTCGAACAGCTTCTTTGACTTGTCGGCAGTGGCACTGCCTATGCCCCAAGCGCTCACCGTCACATCGCTGACCTGAGTTGCCGCTGCCAAGGCTGGCGTTGGATTGGGCACAGCTTGGATTTCCCGCACGACGCCACGCGCTCTAGCACTTTGACCCATTTGCGCCAACTGATCTGCAAACTCAAGGGACATCAAGGGTTTGAAATCTGCCGGCAAAGGCACAGGCACAAAAGGCGCCGCGCCTGCTGACCCACCCGCCGCACCTGCACCCGCTGGACCTGCACCCGCAGGCCCACTCGCACCACTCATGGCACGTTGCGCCGTGCTGTTGCCAGCCGCCTGCGCCAGCGTCATGGAGGCTGCCAAGGCCTGATCCATGGGAATGCCCTTGGCATTGGGTCCGCCATTGCGCGCCGACTTGAGCAGAGCCTCTTCCTGTGCTGCATCATCGAGCAGCTCAGCACTGGCAGGATCCAAAGTCCCGGCAGAAGGCAAGTTTTGCAGCACCTGGTCCATGTCCTGACCTTTGGTCACGCCACCGGCTACCGATTGTGCGGATGCAGAGATCGCATTAGGCGCTTTGCCAGCCGCTGTTTTTGCATCACCTGCACCCGAGCCGCCACCGACCATTTTTCCGCCAAAGAAGGCTACGCCAGCCAAGCCCAGAGCGGCTGCGCACAATTTCAGTTTGCCAGCTAGGTTCGCGCCGCCTTTGCCGCCACTGATGCCCTTCTCCGCCTCTACTTCCTTGCGGATTTGCTCGCGCAGTTCGCGCTCCATCGCTTCTTTGCTGGCTTTGGCGCTGGCTTTCTTCTCGCGGTCCAGCGCCATCTCGGCGCGCCGGCGCTCCTGTTCCATCAATTTTTTGCGCAGCAGGAATTGCTCATCGACTTTGTCCACGAACACATTGCAATTCGGGCATTGGCGGTTCTCGGGCAGGATCACGCGCACATCGCAGGCCGGACACATGGTTTTGCCATCTGACTCCGCTGCCGTCATTTTGCTGATGCTGAGCACGGGGGACAGAGTGACTTTGAGCCCAACTTTGGTGAAATCATCACGCGCCTTTTCCGCGCGGCTTTTCGGACCGGCGCTACCGATTCGCGCTGTTGGGCCACTTTGCAAAGCACGAATCAGGGCTTCGACCTTGAGGGGCTCCATCGCCAGATCATTGAGTGCCCTGTCCTTGACTCTTTCCAACGAAGAGTCTTTGGCCAGCTGCACCACGATGTCAAACAAGGCCTCATCAGATTCCACTTGGTTGCCCGCTGGGGCAGTCGGTTCAGACATCGTTATGCTCTCCACGCAAAAAAGTCTCGAAAGATGTAGAGAACTATAACCGAGCCCCGCGAAAAATCCCTCGGGTGTAGTACCCGTTGCGAGGCACAGGCAAAGTGTGGCCTGGCGCTTCTAGCGCGGCACTGAATCAGTGCATCACGACCGGGTTCTGAGCCAATTGAGCGTAGCGCTCCAAGGTTTCTTCCACTTCGTCTTGGGTGGGTGTTTTCACCTGCCAGGCCACGATTTGTTGTTGAAACAACTCGGCCCACGAACCATCCAGATACACCTCTTTGCCCGAGCGCTTGTCCACGATTTCAAAACCATGACGGGCCAAACGGTATTCTGGCTGAGCCTCTGAAGGTGCTTGCACGCCTTCCAGCGAAATGCCCTGCATCGCCACTTGCAATGCATCTTGGGGCTTGGCATCTTCCTGAGGCTCAGACTGCAGGTGAACGACCACAAAGGAATCAGAATCGTAGAGCATATGCATGGCAAGGTGCTTTCAAGGTGCTTCAGTAACTGTAGCAGCTTATTTGAGGTTGCATCCAAGATTTACAAGTGCAGGCACTCTAGCCAGCCCAATCCGTCCAAGACAATTCAAAAAGGCAGTCGCTTGAGGCTGAATTCGGTGTAATTGGCCTCTGGGGTTTGTTCATCGCTTTGGCGGATGCGAATGGGCAAGTAGCCCAATTGCGGTGCGAGCCAGATCTCTAAGCGCTGATCAAACTCATTGCGCGGCTTACGCTGCAACCTAACGGCACGCATATTGGCGGCAGCCACATTGATGTCCAAAGGCTTGTCGAGACTGATTTCCCACAGTTGCGCATCATCCAGCCCAGCAACCGACACTCGGATGATGTTGACGATTTCATAGCGTTTGGGGTCACCTCCCAAGATGCCTGCAAGTTGAATCAGCACACTCAAGGGGTCTTGCATGCCTGCTTGAAGCTGCGCTGGTGGCTTGTTGTTGCTGAACACCACCTGGCCCTCCAATCGTTTGAAATGCGCCGCCTGCTCGCTGCGGCTGGCTCGCCTGTCGCCAAAGCGCTCCGGCGCCAAACCCATGGCATCGAATTTGCCCACGCTGTGCTGCCTCAGCATCGGCGCTGTCGGGTCACCCCACTCCATGAGCAATTCATATTCGCTGCCATCACTCTTCCAGCGCAGCACGCCTGGGCCAGAACTGGTCTGGCCGCGCTGCACACGCACCACGTCATAGTCCAAATCGGCTGCACGCGGATAGACCACGCGCAGCACTGAACTGGGCTGCATAGCCACGCTGCCCGCCTCTGCGCTTGCATTGCCAGCGGGCACAGGATTTGCTACCAATTCGGTAGCGTTTGAGGCGGGTTTTATGCCGGCAAGAGGCTTATTTGACTCCGAATTCCCAGTGTTGACAGGCTCTGTGGCGGCGGCACTCTGCGCTTTGACAAGCTGCTGAGGCGCTGATTCCTTGCGCGGCGGCTCGGCGACTGATGCACGAGCTGCTTGCTGCGGCAACGGCTGTTCAGGTGCTGCGGCCTCCTGCTCGCTGGCGCTGAGGATCATGCGCGTGCTGAGCGGCGCTGTACCACTGCGCTGTTTGAACTTGAAATCAAAGCTCTGGTTGAGGGTATTGAGCATCCACATATGCAACAATAAACTCAATATCGCGGCTGTCCACCCTGCCTTGCGCCAAGCAAGCCCAGCCATCGGCCACAAGCGATCTGCTGGACGCTGCGTCAAATTCAACATGCCTTATTGTGGCGCAGTGTTTTGAGTTTTCGCCGAATAGCCCAAATCCTCGCTGAGCCGCGCTGCACATTGCTTGAGCGCCTTCGCCACAGCTCCCTGCATCTGCGCATCAAAATCCGCGCTCGAACCCAAGCTCACCAAACTCAGGCAAACCCGCCCCGAAGCATCCCAGACCGGCGCTGCCAAGCCGCTGATGC
>JBJTSL010000144.1:0-2307 GCA_046076625.1 Allobrachymonas sp. | reverse complement strand
GGTTTTTTTTCGGTGTTTGTTTTTAGTTTGAGAAAAGAAGGAGTGCCCTATGGCCGCAGTGATGTTTTATGAAAAGCCAGTTTTGTTGAACCGTGAGGCGCACAAGGCCAAGAAGATTTCCCCGAGTAACAGCTATGCATTTGCTGGCAAGGCCAATTCGCTGTATCTCGCTGGCGTGGAGTTCATTGAGGCTTGCAAGGAATATCCGATTGTGTTCACCCAAGTGGGGCAGGGCAAGATCGTGCCCGTGGCGATGATGGGCTTGCGCGAGGGCGAGAATCTGTTTGTGGGCGCTGATGGCAAATGGGCGGCTGGCTATGTGCCGGCCTTCGTGCGCCGCTATCCATTCGTGCTCGCCGAGCTAGAAGGCCAGCAAATGGGCGTGTGCATCGATGAAGCCTACGCTGGCCTGAATGAGAAAGACGGTGAGCCGCTGTTTGACGGCAAAGGCAACAACACGCCTTTCTTGCAAAACGCGCTGGATTTTCTGAACCGCTACCAAGTGGAATACCTGCGCACGGATCGCTTCTGCCAGCGCCTGAAAGATCTGGGCTTGCTGATGGAGATGAACGCGAAGGCGGATCTCTTTGATGGCACCAGCTTCATGGTCAATGGCCTGATGGTGGTCGATGAGCGCAAGCTTTTGCAGCTGACCGACACACAGGCGCTGGAGCTGTATCGCTCGGGTGAACTGTCTTGGATTTATGCGCACCTCGTGTCGCTGTCGAATCTGAATCGCTTGGTGGACAAATTGGCCGATTCCAAGCGCGCTACGGGTACAGTTGCTGCCGCAGCAAGCCCAGCACCGGCGGCACCTGCCGCAGCGCCGGTTTCAAACCAAAAAGCAGCTCCCGCCGGCACAAATGCTGCACCTGCTGCTACTAAAACAGGAGCGTCTGCTGCCGCACCTGCCGCTGCCACCAAGGCTGCCAGCAAGGCCAAAGCCTGAACAGGCTCAGCCGTTTAACCGCATTAGGGAAATCAGATGTCCGCAGTTCCTCCAGCCACCGCAGCGCAGAGCGTTGCTGTGCAAACCGGCGCACAAATCGGCGCCAATGCCAGCAACCAAGCTATTGCCGATTCCTACGACAGCGTGCCGTATCAATCCAAGCCGTTTGCGCAGAGCGCACCTGAACAACTGGCCGTCATGGCCAAGCTCTTTGGCCTCACGCCACCCGACTTTCGCAATGCACGGGTGTTGGAACTGGGCTGCTCAGCGGGCGGTAATCTGATTCCTTTGGCGGCGAAATATCCGGGCGTGAAAGCCGTTGGTCTTGATATTTCCAAAGTGGAAATTGAGCATGGCCAAGAGGTGATCAAAAAAGCGGGCATCACCAATTGCGAGCTCAAAGCGCTGGATATTGTGAAAGCGCAAAGCGAGATCAAAGGCCAGTTTGACTACATCGTTTGCCACGGTGTGTTCAGCTGGGTGCCTGAGGCCGTGCGCCATGCAATTTTGGATGTGATCCGCGATCATTTGTCACCCACGGGCGTGGCCTATGTGAGCTACAACGTCTATCCTGGCTGGAAAACCCGCGAGGTGATCCGCGAGATGATGATGTTCCATGCGTCTGGCCGTCCCACGCCCGCTGAGAAGTTGCAGCAAGCCAAGGCGATTTTGGAATACACCAAAAACATCAGCGCTGAGCAAAGCACCTATGGCAAGCTGCTGCGCGATGAAGCTGCGCAAGTGGGTCGAGCGGAAGACTATTACCTCTATCACGAATACCTTGAGATTGAAAACAATCCCATGTATTTCCGTGATTTCATCAAGCTCGCGGGTGATCGCAAGCTCGCCTATTTGGGCGAAGCGGTTCTGTCTGACATGGCGTCACAGCGCCTGGGCAAGGACATCAGCGATACCTTGGGCATGCTCTCTGGCGGCAATATTCTTGCCACCGAGCAATACATGGATTTCTTCACCAACCGCACCTTCCGCCAAACCCTCTTGGTGCACGAGGCGCAAGCGGGCAAGATCAATCGCGGCTTGGGCCCCAAGTCCATGCGTGAATTCAGCGTTTCGACCACGCTGTTTGCAGATCCTGATTTCAAACCCGTGCAAGGCCAGTTGCCGCTGGCGCAATATAAAGACAATTTTGGCCGCAGCTTGGGTGTGAATGGCGCTTTGTCGCTTGAGCTCATCAAAGTGCTCGTCGATGCCAAGCCCGGCTCGATTGCTTTTGCCAAAATCGTGGCCAAGCTCAAAGCCAGCGTGCCCGGACTGTCAGGCAACACCGATGAAGCTATCAACGATGCGATTGGCATGGAGCTGATGAATCTACTCGTGCAAAACGTGATTAAGCTCTC
>JBJTSL010000143.1:0-4962 GCA_046076625.1 Allobrachymonas sp. | reverse complement strand
ATCAACAAAACAAGCCAGTTCGCGGGGCAAAACGTGCGCGAGGGGCTATGAATTCAGGAGTAAGCGCGGCAACGCATCGCTCGCCTATCTTGCCCATCGGCGCAATGCTGCTGGCAGGCTCACTCGCCATGCCTAGCGCTTGGGCGCAGAGCGAAACCACACTCAAACCCGTCATCGTGCGCGACACCGCAGAGACGGGAAAAGACCAACTCAAAGTCAACCGCTCCAGCACCGCCAAGGGCAACCAGGCGCTGCGAGACATCCCACAGTCCATCACCGTGGTCACGGAAAAACTCATCGACGACCGGAATCTGGACACCCTGAAAGAGGTGCTGCACAACACCGCCGGCGTGACCTTTCAGGCCGCAGAAGGTGGTGAGGAAGACATTCGCCTGCGCGGCTTCTCGCTGGCAGCCACCGGAGATATCTTCTTGGACGGCATGCGCGACCCAGCGTTCTATGAGCGCGACACGTTCAACATAGACCGTGTGGACTTGCTGCGCGGCTCGGCCTCGATGCTGTTTGGCCGGGGCTCTACCGGCGGCGCCGCGAATCAAATCACGAAGCAGCCCTCTCTGTACGGCGACCACGAAGTCAGCACCACCTTGGGTAGCCACCGCTACCGCCGCGTCACGGGCGATTTCAACATTCGCACGGCGGAGAGCGCCGCTCTACGCATCAATGCGATGCACACATCGGCAGACAACGACGGGCGCGGCAACGGCATCGACAAGCGTGGCCTTGCGCTCGCATATCGCCACGGCATTGGCGAGCGGCACGAATTCAGCGTGGGCTTGAGTTACTTGGACAACAAAAACCCGCGCATGAACTACGGCCTGCCTTGGCTGCCCGCCACCGCGCCGGCCACTGCCGCCACGCCGCGCAGCCTGATCCCCGGCCTGACAAGCGATGCCTACTACGGGCTGGACAGCGACTACAACGCTGGCACCGCCACGATTTTCACCGCCAGCCACCTGCTCAGAATCTCGCCGCAAACAGAGGTCAAAACCCAAATCCGCCGCGGCCTCTACACCCGTGACCAACGTGCCAGCGCTGTGCGCTTCACGGCCAATACCACCAGCGCCGCCAACTTGAGCGCTGCCACAGAGTTCAACCGCAACAGCAACCTGAAAATCCAAGACATGCAGGTCACGCAGTTGCAATCGGACTTGTCTACGTCGTTCCAAGCGGCAGGCTACAAACACGATTTGCTCGCCGGCGTCGACCTCACCGCAGAAGACAAATCCGTGCAAGCGGCTCGTTCAGGCACACAAGGCGGCGTCACCATCACGAAACCCACCGTCACGCTCGGCGGCATCGTCACTGGCGGCAACAACAGCATCAATGAAGCCTCCCGCGTCCTGCGCGAAGCTAACAACTTCCGCGCCAGGGGCAGCAGCCTCTATCTGCAAGACACCTTGCATCTGAACGAGAGTTGGAAGCTCGTCGGCGGCCTGCGTTACGACAGCATGAAGGGTGCATACAACCAATTCAACATTCCCACCAATGCCGCAGGCCCCACCACCACGGTGGCCTATCAGCAAAACATCAGCGAGCTGTCCAAGCGCGTGGGCCTGCTGTATCAGCCCAACGCCCTGCACTCATACCATGTGTCTTGGGGCACATCGTTCAACACCTCGGGCGACACCTATTCCTACAACGCATCGAGTGCCAACACGCCGCCCGAGCAAAGCAAAAACATCGAGATTGGCGCAAAAATCGACAGCGCAGACAAACGTTTCACCACGCGCTACGCGATTTTCCACGCCGTCAAAATGAACGAGCGCAACACCGACCCCGACACCGCCGCCACCAGCTTGCTCATCTCAGGCCAGCGCCACAGCACCGGCTTTGAATTTGACATCACCGGTCGCGTGACGCAGCAATGGGAGATTTTTGGCTCTTACATGTGGATTCCCGATGCCAAGGTAGACAAATCCGCCGCCTGCCCGCCCGCACCAGCCACTTGCTTACAAAGCCAACCGGGCGAGACGGCCGGCCAGCGCCCTGGCCTGATTCCGCGCCACAGCGGTACGATTTGGAACACCTACCAACTCACACCCAAATGGCGCGTGGGTGCGGGTCTCAATTTCCGCAGCAAGCAAACGCCCGTGCAATCGAGTATCGAAGCGCCCAGCTTCACCACACTGGATTTGATGGCCGAATACCGCATCAACGACACCTTCACGCTGAAAGCCAACTTGAACAACGCTGCCGACAAATACTATGCCGACACCCTCTACCGCGGCCATTATGTGCCCGGCCAAGGTCGCGTGCTTCAAGTTAACATGACGGCTCGTTTCTAAACCTTTTTCATTTTTGCAAAGCCACCGCCATGCAACTGCCTCTCCACCACGTGCTCCCCCCCGAAACGATTGCCCAAGTGCTGCATCTGCTACGCACCGCGCCTGCTGGCGAAGGCTGGATCAGCGGCTTGGCCACAACCGGCAAGCAATCTGCCCAAGTCAAGCAAAACGAGCAGATGCCCGAGGGCGGGCGCGTGACGGCGCAGGCACGCGAGATCATCATCGCAGCAATTAGCCGCAACGCGGAGTTCATGACCGCTGCGCTGCCCCGCCGCGTCTACCCGCCCAACTTCAACCGCTACAGCGGGCAAAGCAACACCTTCGGTGCGCACATCGACAACGCGTTGCGCAATGTGCCTGGCACGGGAGGCTTTCTGCGCACGGATTTGTCGTGCACATTGTTTCTTTGCGACCCCGCCAGCTACGACGGTGGTGAACTGGTGATTGCCAGCCCTGGCGGTGATCAGGCGTACAAGCTGCCTGCGGGCAGCTTGCTGCTGTATCCCTCCACCACGGTGCACCGCGTGAATCCAGTCACGCGCGGTGAGCGTATCAGTAGCTTCTTTTGGATTGAAAGCATGGTCTCTAGCAACGAGCAGCGCCAAATGCTCTACGAGCTGGATATGGCCATCATGGCGCTGCGCACGCGGGAATTGCAAGCCACAGGCAAAGAATCCGAAGAAGCCGTGCGCTTGACGGGCACGTATCACAATCTTTTGCGCATGTGGGCCAAGCCCTGAGCGCACTTACCACGATGTCCGACATGCATTCGACGCCATTTCACCGTACACCCACGGCGATTGCCTCTGTCGTGGTATTGCTGCATATCGGAGGTCTGGCTGCGTTGCAAAGTGGGCTGTTGGTCAGGGCTTATGAGCTGGTCGTTCCCGTCGAGATGATCAGCCAAATCATCGAGCCCCCCAAGCCAGAGACTGCACCACCACCGCCTGCGCCAAGCTTACCTCCACCACCGGCACCCGCCGTACACAAGCAAATCACACTGCCTCCTGCTCCACAACCGCTGGCCATCAACGACCCAACGCCCGTACCCAATGCGCCAGTTGTTGCAGCCATACCCGCCGCACCGTTGCCGCCGATCACTGCTCCGGTTGCAGCATCCAACGCACCTCCCGCGCCCCCAGCAGCCCCACCTGCAACCGCTCCCAAAATCGAGCTGCCGCGCAGTGATGCCGATTACCTCAACAACCCCCCGCCTCCCTACCCGCCCATCAGTCGCCGCATGGGTGAGCAAGGCCGGGTGATCGTTCGTGTGTTTGTGAGCGAAGAAGGGGTGCCCTTGCGTGCAGAGGTGCGCATCAGCAGTGGCTTTGACCGGCTCGATGCCACCGCAGTGGCCACCGCCATGCGGTATCGCTATCGTCCCGGCATGCGCGGCGGCGTACCCGAAGCGATGGCGGTGAGCGTGCCTTTTGATTTCAAACTTGATTAACTTCTCTGAGATGATTTATGAACCAAGCTTTCGGTCTCTCCCAACTCTGGTCGCAAGGCGACTGGGTCACGCGTTTCGTGGCGCTGCTCTTGCTCGCCATGTCACTGGCCAGTTGGATGGTGATACTCAGCAAAGCCATCACCATTCGCCGCGCGGCTGCGCAAGCCAAGGCCGTCGAGGCCTTTTGGCACAGCGCCGATGTGGCCGAGGGTTTGAACAAACTGGGTACTGAGGCCGACAACCCATTCCGCCAACTCGCCATCGAAGGCCGCGAAGCCGCCGCGCACCACCGCCAGCAACAGGCCGCCCCCCAATTGCACGACGGCTTGGATATTTCCGACTGGATCACGCGCTGCCTGCGCAACAGCATTGACGAAGCCACTGCCGAGCTTCAATCAGGTCTTGCCATCCTCGCCTCCGTGGGCTCCACCGCGCCTTTCGTTGGCCTCTTTGGCACCGTCTGGGGCATCTATCACGCGCTGCTCTCCATTGGCCTAGCGGGTCAAGCCAGCATCGACAAGGTCGCTGGCCCAATTGGAGAAGCGCTCGTCATGACGGCGCTGGGCTTGGCGGTGGCCATCCCGGCCGTGCTGGGCTACAACGCGCTGGTACGCGGCAACAAATCCGTGGTGCAAAAGCTCAACCGCTTCGCGCATGACCTGCATGCATACTACGTCACCGGGGCGCGGGTGAAGTCCTCGTCGACCAACAATGTCACACAATTGAAGAAAGCCTGAAGGAACGCATCATGGCCTTTGGAACGACTGACGACACTGATGAAGTGATGAATGAAATCAACATGACCCCTTTGGTGGACGTCATGCTCGTGCTGCTCATCATTTTCATCATTACTGTGCCGGTGATGAAGCACGCAGTCAACATTGACCTGCCGCGCGCCACCAACATCGCGCAAGACAGTAAGCCACAAACCATCCGCTTAAGCGTGGATGCCAGCGGCCAGTACTTCTGGAACGAAACGCCCACCTCCGATGAATCCGTCATCAGCCAACTCAAAGCCGCCGCCACACAATCTCCGCAGCCAGAGCTGCACATCCGCGGCGACAAAGCGGTCCGTTACGAACGAGTCGCCCAAGTGATGGCTGCTGCGCAGCAAGCGGGTGGGAAAAAGATTGGGTTTATCACCGAGCCGCAGCGCGGAGCAGAACCAGAGAAGGAAAAAAAAGCCACCGGGTCTCCCCAGCGGCT